>JBDUBN010000368.1:0-3117 GCA_040004085.1 Novosphingobium sp. | reverse complement strand
GCCGGTTGCACCGCTGGGTCTGCGGGCGCGCGTTACTTGAACGCGGCGGTTTTCGCGGTGCTGATCAATTGCTCGGTGACCGGATAGCCCAGTCCTTCCGGAATGGTGAGATAAGCCTCACCGTCGCGTTCGGAACGGAATGGTGAGATCGGCCGCACGGGGGTGACGCGGCAATGCTCGGCCGCCTCAACAAAGCTGGAAAACTGCGCCAAGCGTTCCAGATTGCGGTGCGTAGGAAATATCACCAGCAGTTCGCCCCGCTCAGCCATCGCCAGCACTTCGGTGGCGCTGGCCCAGAACATGTGGCTGTTCTCGGTAGCATCGACCGCGATCTCAACCGCGCCGGTCCCCAGATCAGCGAGGTAGAACCGGGTGTCGAACGCCTTGTCGAATTGCGGGCACCAGTGCGCAAAGGCGTGCAGGCTGTCCAGATCAAGCGTCCAGCCATAATGATCAAGCACGGGGGCCAGTTCACCCTTGTCCAGCAGCAGCGCGCGGGCGGCAATGGCTTGCTCGGCAGTGACCGGCTGGGTGACGGCGATCAGCAGCCCGGCCTCCTCCAGCGTCTCGCGCACGGCAGCGACTCGGCCAGCGGCATCTTCGGGATTGGCGGCATAAGTTTCGGGCGAGAGCAGCCGAGCGGCCAGCAACCGGTCCGCCTCATCCACGCGGCCACCGGGAAACACTGCCGCGCCGCCAGCAAAGCGCATTTCGCCTGACCGTTCGAGCATCAACACTTGCGGTGGACCGCCCGCCGGATCGCGGCGAAAGACCACGACGGTTGCGGCGGGAATCAGGACCAGTGGGGCTTGCGGTTCTTCGGACATGCAATCTTCATCGCGCGGCTCGGACGGGCTGGCAAGCGGCAAGTTTTCGTCGGGATTTCTTACAAACCGAATCTTTGTTGTCACTGGGTAACATAGGAAATTGGCGGAATTCAGCCATTTTCGACAAGTTGGCACGGTGTCTGCATCATGATTGGCACCCTAAAGCAGTCTACTGAGGCGAAGTCGATCTACCCGGGTCATACAAGCTCCGCCTCCCCGAATACCAACGTCCCACATGAAATGGCCCGCGAGCTTCCCACTCGCGGGCCTTTCACCTTTTGGGGACCGGGTGAGGAAGCGGCTTACGAAGCGCGGGCGACCGCGGCGTCGGACATCAACTGTTCCAGTTCGCCAGCTTCATACATTTCCATCATGATATCGCTGCCGCCGACGAATTCGCCTTTGACATAAAGCTGCGGGATCGTCGGCCAATCGGAATAGGCCTTGATGCCCTGGCGAATATCCATGTCCTGCAACACGTCTACGCTTTGATAGCCGACGCCAAGATGCTCAAGAATGGCGATCGCCTTGCTGGAAAAGCCGCACTGCGGAAACAACGGCGAGCCTTTCATGAACAGCACGACATCATTGCTGCCGACGATTTCGGCGATACGGGTGTGGGAATCGGACATCTGGGCGCCAAGCCTTGCAATATGAGTGATGAGGTTGAAGCTCAGGTGGGAACGCTGGTCGTCAGTTGCAAGGCGTGCAGTTCGCCGCCCATCCGGCCGCCGAGCGCTTCGTAGACCAGCTTGTGCTGCGCAACTCGGCTTTTGCCCGCAAATGCGACTGACGAAACATGCGCCGCGTAATGGTCGCCGTCGCCGGCAAGGTCGGTGATCCTGACCTCGGCATCGGGCAAGGCCGCGCGGATCATGGTTTCGATATCTGTCGCGGTCATGGCCATAAGCGGCGGTCCTAGCCCTCGCCCATCAAGGCGCGCTTGGCCTCGATCTGCTTGGCTTCGAGCGCGGCGCGGATTTCGGCTTCGCTGGCGTCAACCGCTGCGGCGGTCAGATCGCCGAGCAGCTTGCGGATCACGTCTTCGTCGCCCGCTTCCTCGAAATCGGCCTGAACCACACCCTTGGCATACGATTCCGCTTCCACCGCCGAAAGCCCCATACGTTCTGCCGCCCACTGGCCGAGCAAGCGATTGCGGCGGGCGTGTACGCGGAACAGCATGTCTGCGTCATGGGCAAACTTGGCTTCTTCGGCGCGTTCACGGTCTTGGAAAGTGGTCATGTATAATCCCTTTGATGATTGCCACCTGGGCTGATTGCCACCGGGATAGTCCCCATGGCAGCGGCCCGCAAGTCTGGCGCCTATCAGGCAGCGGCGGTGATGCCGTGGGCCAGAAATGGCAGATCTTGCGCCGCGCGGGTTTCATAAGCCGCAATCGCATCGTGCCGGGCGAGAGTCAGGCCGACCTCATCCAGACCGTTGAGCAGGCAATGCTTGCGGAACGGATCGACTTCAAAGGTGAAACGGTCCTGAAACGGGGTGGTGACGGTCTGCGTTTCCAGATCGATGGTGATCGGATCGGTCCTGGCCACTTCGAGCAGACGGTCGATCTGTTCCTGCGGCAGCGCAACCGCAAGAATGCCATTCTTGAAGGCGTTGCCGGAAAAGATGTCGGAGAAACTGGGGGCAAGCACGGCGGTGATGCCCATATCAAGCAGTGCCCAGGCCGCATGTTCGCGGCTGGACCCGCAGCCGAAGTTGTCGCCAGCGATCAGGATCGGCGCACCCTTGTAAGCGGGGTCTTCGAACACGTTGCCGGGTTCCTGACGCGGAATTTCAAAGCAGCCCTGACCCAGTCCATCACGGCTGATGGTCTTCAGCCAGCTCGCGGGGATGATGACGTCGGTATCGACGTTCTTGCGACCAAATGGATAGGCCGTGCCGGAGATTGCGGAAACTGCTTTCATTTCAATCGGTCTCCGGTGCCTGTTCGGGGTGCGGCGGCACTTTGGGTGGCTCCTTACGGCGCGAGGCGTACAGCAACGCGGCGGTCAGCGCAGCGGAGCCGATTGCCGCACCGGCAAGCGCGGCAGCGTCGGTCCAGTTTTTACGGTCTGCTTTGGGACTGGCAGGTTTAGGACTGGCAGGTTTAGGACTGGCGGGTTTGGCGGGCTTTTGGCTCATGCAATCCCTATGTCCATCGCGGGCGCTGCTTTCAAGCCGCCATTAGGAAATCAGGCGGAAATATTGCCCTTTCCATCCCCCAACGGAGCCTAGAGCCAGATGACGTTAGATTGCACCGCCGTGACGGAGTCAAATTTGGTTCAGG
>JBDUBN010000062.1:0-10539 GCA_040004085.1 Novosphingobium sp. | reverse complement strand
TGGTTTCGGGTGGCTGGGTCATGGTCTGGTCCGGCAATAGAAGGTTTGGTTTCCGCTCCCCCTTTACGCGAAGCCCGTCCTGCCGCAAGAGCTTGGCGCATGACTGACGCACCTGCCGCACCGCCTGCACCCCCGCCTGCAATCGTGATCAAAGACCTCGTCAAACAGTACGCCGGAACCAAAGGCTCGCCCGGCAAGCTGGCATTGGAGGGCGTGTCGTTCGATGTGCCGCAGGGACAGATATTCGGCCTGCTTGGCCCTAATGGCGCGGGTAAATCGACGTTGATCAATATTCTCGCCGGGCTGGTGCTGAAAACCTCGGGCAGTGCCTCGATCTGGGGTTTCGACATTGACCACGATCTGCGCAATGCCAAACGCTCGATCGGCATCGTCCCGCAGGAAGTGGTGTTCGATCCATTCTTCACCCCCGCCGAAGTGCTGGAAAATCAGGCGGGCTTTTACGGCGTAACCAAGCCGATGCGGCGGACGATGGAGCTGCTGGCGGCGGTGCACCTGTCCGACAAGGCCAATGCCTATGCGCGCACCCTGTCTGGCGGCATGAAGCGGCGGTTGTTGATCGCCAAGGCCATGGTCCATTCGCCGCCGGTGCTGGTGCTGGATGAACCCACCGCCGGGGTCGATGTCGAACTTCGCCGCCAGTTGTGGGAACTGGTGAAGGAACTGAATGCGGAAGGGGTGACGGTGGTCTTGACCACGCATTACCTTGAGGAAGCCGAGCAACTGTGTGACCGCATCGCCATCATCAACCACGGCAAACTGATCGCCAACAAGACCACGCGCGAACTGGTTGGCATGGCGCGCGAAAAGGTGGTGGTACTGACGCTGGACGGTGACGTGGCCGCTCCGCCAGCCAGTCCGCTGTTCGTCAAAAGCGAGCGCATGGGCGAGCGGGTGGTCGAGATTACTTACGACAAGGACCGCACCAATGCAGGCGAAGTCATGGCGCAAGTGCAGGCGCAAGGGCTTGGTATCGTTGACGTCACCACCCGTGAGGCGGACCTGGAGGACGTGTTTGTCAGTTTGACGAGTTCGGCGGGGTGATGGGCGGCACAACGCGCTATTTTACCGAGCAGGTGCTGCGCAACGGCCTTATCTCACGCTCGAAATGTGCGTTGCTGTGGTCGCCAATCCTCTCCGCCGGGAAGTGCAGCACGATTCCCGCATCCGTTACTGGGGCGCGGCCAGCTTGCCAAATGAGGCGGAACCTCGCATCTTGCGGGTCGTGACTTTGGAAGATGGGGTGACTATCCACAACGCCTTCCCTGACCGCAACTTTCGCGAGGACGCGCCATGAAGCTGCATTATTACGCCGAAACGGACTCGCTTTACATAGAACTGCGTGACGGCGCGGGCGTTGAAGTGCGCGAGATTGCCGAGGGGCTGAACGCCGACCTTGATGCAGAGGGGCGCGTCGTCGGGCTGGACATCGATCATGCGTCAACCAAGCTTGACCTGACCACGCTGGAAACCGTGGCGTTACCGCTCCTCACCGTGAAGGCAGCCTAAGCCGCCAGCACCATGACCCACGACGTCATCATCATCGGCTCCGGCGCCGCCGGGCTTACCGCCGCGCTGGCTCTGGCCGACAAGCTCAAGGTCTTGGTCATCGCCAAGGGCAACCTTAACGGCGGATCCACCGCATGGGCGCAGGGCGGGATCGCGGCGGTGCTCGATGCCGGGGATACGTTCGAGGAGCACATCCACGACACCATGATCGCCGGGGCCGGGCTTAACCGGCAGGAGACGGTGGAATTCGTCATCGAAAGCGCGCCCAAGGCCATCGACCGGCTGATTGAGCTGGGCGTCCCGTTCAACACCGCAAAGGCTTCCAACGGCGCGGACGAACTGCACCTGACGCGTGAGGGCGGCCATTCGCAGCGGCGCATTGTCCATGTCAACGACGCCACCGGCTGGGCGGTGCAAGAGGCGCTGCTGCGCGCTGCCGAAGCTAATCCCAATGTCACGCTGCTGCCCGGCCGGGCTTGCATCGATCTGATCACCGGCAAGCACGAACTGCGCTATTCGGGGTCCGGCCGGGTCTGGGGCGTTTATGCGCTGGACGAGGCGACTGGCGAGGTTGAGGCGCACACCGCCCGGGCGACCGTTCTGGCGACAGGTGGGGCGGGGCGCGTGTACCAGTTCTCCACCGCGCCGCGCGGGGCAACTGGCGACGGCATCGCCATGGCCTGGCGCGCAGGGGCGCGGGTGTCCAACATGGAGATGATGCAGTTCCACCCGACCTGTCTCTATAACCTTGAGGTCAAGAATTTCCTGATCACCGAGGCAGTGCGCGGCGAAGGCGGGCACCTGATCAATCCCAAGACCGGCCACCGCTATATGCCCGATTATGACAGCCGCGCCGAACTGGCGCCGCGCGATGTTGTCGCCCGCGCCAACGATGCTGAAATCAAGCGCGATGGCCTCGATTTCGTGCATCTCGATATCAGCCACATGCCCGCTGATTTCGTGAAGGGCCACTTTCCCAACATCTACGAAAAGCTGTTGACGCTGGGCATCGACATGACCCGGCAGCCGATCCCGGTTGTCCCCGCGCAGCACTATACGTGCGGCGGGGTGATGATCGACCTGGCCGGGCGGACCGACTTGCCGGGGCTCTATGCGGCGGGTGAATGCACTGAAAGCGGGCTGCATGGGGCCAACCGACTGGCCTCGAATTCGCTGCTCGAATGCTTCGTCTTTGGCGAGGCGGCGGCGGCGGATATTCTGGCGCGTTGGGACAGCTTTGAAGCGCCGCCTGCGGTTCGGGCGTGGGACGCCAGCCGGGTCACCGATTCCGACGAGGAAGTGATCATCAAGCAGAACTGGACCGAAATCCGCCGGTTCATGTGGAACTATGTCGGCATTGTTCGCACCACCAAGCGGCTTGAACGCGCCGCGCACCGGATCAAGCTGCTGACCGAGGAAGTCGAAAGCTATTACGGCAGCTTTCGCGTCACTACCGATCTGATCGAGCTGCGTAACCTGCTGCAATCGGCGGACCTGATCGTGCGCTCGGCGCTGAAACGGCATGAGAGCCGGGGGCTGCACTACATCCTTGATTACCCGCAGACCGATAAGGTGGCTGTGGATACAGTGCTGGTTCCGTAATGCGCAAATTCGCGTGCGCGTAGCGTGACATGTGATAACTTGGCGCGGCGTCACCTGAGGAGCCCGAGCCATGACCGCCGCCAATCTCACCAACCGCCGCACCATCATCGCCGCCGGGGGAGCGCTGGCCACGCTTGCCGCCGCACCTGTAATGGCCCGCAAGTCCGCAGCGCCCGCTCCCGTCATGCCGCCCGAACCGGCAGCCTTGCCGATGACCGCGCAGCCGCTGCCGTTCGATGCGGCGAGCCTTGGCTGGCTCTCGGAAAAGCTGATCACCAGCCACCACGACAACAATTATGTCGGCGCCGTAAAGCGGCTGGATGTGATCCGCACGCAGTTCGCCGGGCTGGACATTGCCGCCGCGCCGACCTTCACCGTCAACGGTTTGAAGCGTGAGGAACTGATCGCGTGGAACTCAATGATTCTGCACGAACTCTATTTTGCCGGATTGTCAGGCGGCGTTGCGGTTTCAGCACCGCTGGCCGCTGCGATTGAACGTGATTTCGGCAGCATGGGCCGCTGGCAGGCGGAGTTTACCGCGATGGGCAAGGCGCTGGGCGGCGGCTCCGGCTGGGTCGTGCTGACGTGGAGCCACCGCGAGCGCAAGCTGAACAACCAGTGGGCCGCCGATCACAGCATGTCGCACGCCGGGGCGACGCCGATCCTCGTCCTCGACATGTACGAACACGCCTATGCCATGGACTTTGGAGCCAAGGCGGCGGCCTATGTCGATGGCTTCATGAAAAACGTTTCATGGGGCAATGCCAACGCCACCTTCTCCCGACAGATGGTGTAGCCGACGCTGTCCGGGCGAACTCCTGCCCGGACAGTTCCTCAAGTCCGTCTATCTGTTAACCGCCGATGTGCAGCAGACGGGCGAGGAAGATCAGTACCATCGCGCCCACGATTGAGGCCAGAAAACCTGCCCGGTTAAAGCCGTTGGCCCCGCGTGAGGCGACAAATCCGGCGAGCAGCGATCCGGCGATGCCCAGAATCATGGTCAGTAGCAGGCCCATGTGCACAGCACCTGGATAGAAAAAGCGCGCGAGAAGGCCGACTACGATACCGACGATTGCGGATACGATTAAGTTGATCATGAGCACGGTTTCCTTCGGTTATGAGCGAACCCCACTGACGAAAGCTAGTCCGCCTGTCGTTCCGCTTCAACAAGATATGTAGTTCTGCCGACAAGCGATTTTGACCGCCGCGCGGAAATTTATTTTCGGCCGTTCACTTTGACTCTTGCGCAAGCAACAAGCGGCCAATTTCCGCCGCGTCGCTGCAATGCAGCATAGCCGGTTGCCGGCCAAAATCTAGGGCGTGAGCCTGCGTGGCTAATTTATCCTCTTGCGCGGGATTCAGGATAAGGCACAATCACTATGGTCCGATATAAGGGGGGACCTACTAGACCTTGATTCAGCCATAAGGCGGCGTCAACCACGCTGCCTTCGCCGATTCGGGACTGGGCAAGCTCCCCGACAGGGAATCTGGGGACAGTTGGGGGATAAGTTTTTCTCCATTTGTTCTCCTCGTCTGCTAGGTTGGCTGCTTGCCCGCCGAATCGGTCGATTCCACTGGAGCGGACCATGGGGCGGCAAATTTTTCAGGGGCTATACGACGTGGATTTCAGGAACGGTGACGGAGATGTCGTGGGCGTTGATGGCGGAACACTTGAATCAGACGCCGGTTCTCAACTGGATATGGCGATGACGATGGACAAGATTGACGCGGGCTCGGACGGTCTGGTTGAAAAACTGGGCGCAGATGCGCTCGCTGGTGCGGTCAGCGCGGTGGCCAAGGCCGCTGCCAAGCCAAAGGAAGACTCGCACGCGATCAACGCGCGACGCTTCACCATCAACACCGATCATGCGCGCGATAAGCTGCTGACCGATTTCGGCAAGGACACGCTGGACGACCGCTATCTGCTACCCGGCGAAAAGTATCAGGACCTGTTCGCCCGCGTCGCCGATGCCTATTCGGACGATCAGGAACACGCCCAGCGGATCTATGACTACATCAGCCGCCTGTGGTTTATGCCCGCCACCCCGGTCTTGTCGAACGGCGGCACCGGACGGGGCTTGCCGATCTCGTGCTACCTCAACTCGGTGTCAGACAGCCTTGAGGGCATCGTCAACACCTGGAATGAGAACGTCTGGTTGGCGAGCCGGGGCGGGGGCATTGGCACGTACTGGGGCCATGTTCGCGGCATTGGTGAGCCGGTCGGCCTCAATGGCAAGACCAGCGGCATCATCCCCTTCGTGCGGGTTATGGACAGCCTGACACTCGCGATTTCGCAAGGCTCGCTGCGCCGCGGTTCGGCCGCCTGCTATCTCGACGTCAGCCACCCGGAGATTGAGGAGTTCCTCGAAATCCGCAAACCGTCAGGCGATTTCAACCGCAAGGCGCTGAACCTGCACCACGGTGTGCTGCTCACCGACAAGTTCATGGAAGCGGTCGGCAGCGGCAGTTCGTTCGATCTGCTTAGCCCCAAAACCGGCGAAGTGCGCTCCACCGTCGATGCGCGCAGCCTGTTCCAGAAGCTGGTCGAAACCCGGCTGGCCACCGGCGAACCGTACATCGTCTTCAGCGATACCGTTAACCGCACGATGCCCGCGCACCACCGCGAACTCGGCCTGAAGGTGTCGACCTCGAACCTGTGCTCGGAAATCACCCTGCCAACCGGCGTTGACCATCTCGGCAATGATCGCACGGCGGTGTGCTGCCTGTCTTCGCTCAATCTGGAAACCTGGGACGAGTGGAACGGCGACAAGCTGTTCGTCGAAGACGTGCTGCGCTTCCTTGATAATGTGCTGCAGGATTACATCGACCGCGCACCGGATGAGATGGCGCGCGCCAAGTATTCCGCGATGCGCGAACGGTCCGTGGGCATGGGCGTGATGGGCTTCCATTCGTTCCTGCAGATGAAGGGCATCGGCTTTGAAACCGCGATGGCCAAGGCGTGGAACCTCAAGATGTTCCGCCACATCGCCGCCAAGGCTGACGAGGCGTCGATGATGCTGGCGCAGGAACGCGGTGCCTGCCCCGATGCTGAGGAGCGCGGCTATATGCAGCGCTTTTCGTGCAAGATGGCGATTGCCCCCACCGCCTCGATCAGCATCATCTGCGGCGGCACCTCGGCCTGTATCGAGCCGATCCCGGCGAACATCTATACCCACAAGACGCTGTCCGGCAGCTTCGTGGTCAAGAATCCCTACCTCGAAAAGCTGTTCAAGGCGAAGAGCAAGGATTCCAACAATGTGTGGAATTCGATCCTTGAGCACGGCGGTTCGGTCCAGCACCTCGATTTCCTCAGCCCTGAGGAAAAGGCGGTCTACAAGACCAGCTTCGAGATCGACCAGCGCTGGCTGCTGGAATTCGCCGCCGACCGCACGCCCTATATCGATCAGGCGCAGTCGCTGAACCTCTATATCCCCGCCGATGTCGACAAGTGGGATCTGATGATGCTGCATTATCAGGCGTGGGAAAAGGGCATCAAGAGCCTCTATTACCTCCGCTCAAAGTCCGTCCAGCGTGCCGGTTTCGCCGGCGGGGTCGAGGCTGACAACACCGCCGCCCCCGCCGTGTTCGAACTGGAGGCCAAACAGACAGACTATGAGGAATGTCTGGCGTGCCAGTAACATTTCCTCGGTTGCATAAGGGCGCATTGCGGGAGCCTTCCGATGCGTAAATACCACCGCTGGCTTTCCGTGTTCTTCGGGGTGTTCCTGCTGTTCATCGCCACTACCGGCGTGATGAGCCACGTGGCCGCGATCAAGGCGCAGAGCGAACCGCGTGCGGCCCCGGTCGTGCCGGTCGGGTTCGTCTGCCCCGAAACGATGATGTGCCGGCCAAAGCCAAATCAGCAAGGCGCGGCACCGTGGGTCGGCTGGCTGCATCATCTGCATTCAGGCGAGGAGTTCGGCCCGGTGGGAACCGCGATTTCGATCCTGTCCGGATTGACGCTGATGTTCTTCAGCGTGTCCGGCCTTTGGCTCTACATCCAGATGTTCCGCAACCGCGCTGCCAGCAATCTTAAGCCCGGCTGGTTCTGGAAATGAACGCCGCCCGGTGCATCTCCGCAGCATACGAGAACGCCCCCTCCACCACGGAGGGGGCGCCTCACCGCGTTGTAGCGCGGCTATTAGCCGTTCGTGCCCATGCCGCTTTCTTCCGTCTCGTTGCCATAGGCCGTCGCGCCAGTGGACGAGAGGCGGACCTGATTGCCCTCGACACCGGACACGTCAGCCAGCGGAATGTAGTGGTGGTGCCCGTCATGCGCGCCGCCAAACCCGGCGCTGCTGTCCGCTTTGGTCAGCTTGATCCGGTCGCCATCGACATGGTCGACCGTGCCGACATGCGCGCCGTCCGCGCCGATCACTTCCATGTGCTCGCGGATTTGCCCCGCAAACTGGTTGTCCTGACCTGTGCCCATCTGGCCGCCCATTTGGCCGACATTTGCCGCCGATCCGGCCTTGCCGCTCCAGCGGTCGCCCGTCTGGTTGGCGCTGGTTCCGGTCACGTTGCGCGAGTCTTCGGGTTCGTAATCACCGGCCATCGTACTTCTCCTTTTGGAAGCGCTGCTGGATCGCTGCGTCTGTGCGGAGAGAATGCGCCGGTGTCTCCACGGTTCCGCAGATCGCTTGAATTTGCGCCATTTCGGGCCCGCCTTGCGACCAAACCCGCACGCCAACCGACTGTCCCCGGTTACGCGCGACCTCAGACCTGCAAATTCCGCCCATCCATGCCTATATTGATACCCAATTCCACGGAGTCGTCCCATGCCGCTGCTTGAAGCCCGCAAAACCTACAAGCCCTTCGAATATCCCTGGGCTTATGACATGTGGAAACGCCAGCAGCAGATCCACTGGATGGCGGAGGAAGTGCCGCTGGGTGAGGATTGCCGCGATTGGGCGCAGAACCTTTCGGATCATGAGCGCAACCTGCTCACCCAGATATTCCGCTTTTTCACGCAGGCGGATATCGAGGTGCAGAACTGCTATCACGAACAATACGGCCGGGTGTTCAAGCCGACCGAGATCAAGATGATGCTGGCCGCGTTTTCCAATATGGAAACCGTGCACATCGCCGCGTACAGCCACCTGCTTGACACCATCGGCATGCCCGAAAGCGAATACGGCATGTTCCTGGAATATGAGGAACTGCGCGCCAAGCACGATTACCTGCACACTTTCGGCGTCGACACGGACGAGGATATTGCCCGCACGCTCGCCATGTTCGGCGGCTTTACCGAAGGGCTGCAACTGTTCGCCAGCTTTGCCATGCTGATGAACTTCCCCCGCTTCAACAAGATGAAGGGCATGGGCCAGATCGTCACCTGGTCGGTCCGCGATGAATCGCTGCACTGCG
Source organism: Novosphingobium sp. (assembly GCA_040004085.1). GTDB lineage: Bacteria > Pseudomonadota > Alphaproteobacteria > Sphingomonadales > Sphingomonadaceae > Novosphingobium. The sequence continues at coordinate 2,043 of JBDUBN010000062.1, read as the reverse complement.
AAGGCATCACCCGCCTGTTCCACACCTTCGTCAAGGAACGCGGCTGCCTGACCAAGGCGGTGAAGGAAGACATCATCGATTGCTGCCAAAAGACCGTGCGGCTGGAAGATGCGTTCATCGATCTGGCGTTCGAACAAGGCCCGGTCCCGGGCATGAGCGCCAAGGAAATCAAGCGCTACATCCGCTACATCGCCGATTGGCGGCTCGGCCAGCTTGGCCTGCCATCGGTCTACATGATCGAAGACCACCCGCTACCCTGGCTGACTCCGCTGCTCAACGGCGTGGAACACGCCAACTTCTTCGAAACCCGCGCGACCGAGTATTCAAAGGGCGCGACCAAGGGCGACTGGAACTCCGTCTGGTCCAACTTCGACCAACGCCGCAAGGCCGGCGACAGTGCGAATGACGGCGGCGGGGCAGCTGCGTTGAGCGCGGGCGAGGGGATCGAGGATATGTTCGCCAAGGCGGGGATAGCGGCGGAGTAGGGGGAGGTTAAACGGCGAAGCGGATACTCGCGATGCCATGCTAGAAACCTTGGATGCGGACGTAGTTTTTCGATGGATGGCAACCGCGCTCGGCGATCGGGAAAAAGTAATTTTTCGACGCTGGATAGGTCATTCATTTTACTCGACAGCAGAATTTCACCGGTGTCACTCAGCGCTATTAAGCCCCAATCAAACATCCAGTGGATCGTGCCTGACAGCGCGATCCCATTCGCTACCGCGTCAGGCCCTCCCGACTTCACGCTCATGATATGTGCGGCTTGGGTCTCGGCCCGACCCCCACCGTTGATTAGTTGAATACCTGTGAGAGCACATCGGCGGTCATAAACATCCAATATGCGCTTACGAAACTGGCGGTCCCGCACCTTACGCTCGACCAGAGTTGTCGCACGGTCGATGGGATCGAAAAACGGTTCGCGATCTTCCTTTACTCCATTAATCGCTGATTGGTTTTCGTCCTCTCGCAACAACAGTTCGTTTTCGTTGATCAATCCAAGTCCCACAATGCGATTGAAGTCTGCGTCAGAAATTGGACGGATGTTTTGGACGGCTCGCTCAGTATTGAGGTTGCCGTCCCCATCATTCACTCCCAAATTTATCGCCGGATCAATCATATCCTCAGGAACATCGCGACCAAACTCAAGAAAACTACCCGGCTCGATCAGTGCAAGGAACATAGCCTTGTCATTTGGATCGCGCACAATTTGCTCAACTCGCGCAACTGCATAGTAGCCTCGTGGACCCACATTTTGAGGCTCCTGATAGAGAATCCATTGTCCCACCGATACTGCTGCCGCACCAAGCAATTGAGGTGGGAAGCGAGAGTAAAGGTCTGGTCTTTCAAAATCTACAAAGTCTGAGCCGACTACGAATACGCTCTTGGCTAACCGAACTTGGGGAAGAGAAAACGGAGCATCGAGCAGTCGATAATGCCCGGGAGTGAGAAACTGAATTCCCCCACGATCACGCAATTGCTGCAACTCACGACTCAAAGTCATTTCCGGCGTTGCGCCGCGCGATCCCGTTTCCCGGACTATACGGCCAAGTTCGTCATCGATCATCTGCTGTCGAGTGAACTCTAGGTTGCCCGTTCGCGCGGCTAAACGGCGAACTGCAATTTCAACCGCTTCGGACCAAACTTTACTTGCCACGGTTTCCCTTCCGCCAATTAATTGGCATCATGCTCCAATGACACAAGACAAGAAAGTTCCAAGAGTGCAAATGGTTTGCGGCACTTGCGGCTCTACAGACGTTTCGCGCGATGCATGGGGCGATTGGGACGTTAAAACTCAAAATTGGGTGCTGCGAGCAGTTTTTGACTATGGGCATTGCCATGCTTGCGACGGTGAATCTCGTATCAAGGAGGTGCCGCTTGAATAATCTGTCGGAAAAATAAGGACTTTCGACGTTGGGACATTAAGCTGACAATTTACACAACTACCCTAACCCCCCAAACCCCCATCCACACACCAATCACTCCGCCGTCCCTTCCACGTTTCCGCCAGCCCTTCCGCCACCAGTTCGCCGCCAAGGCTGCGGC
>JBDUBN010000061.1:0-10567 GCA_040004085.1 Novosphingobium sp. | reverse complement strand
CTATGGCCGAAACACCTGCGCCCCTTTCATTTCAGGACATGATCCTGCGCCTGCATGCTTTCTGGAGCGAGCAGGGCTGCCTCATTCTGCAACCCTATGACATGCGCATGGGCGCGGGCACGTTCCATCCCGCCACCACCTTGCGCGCGCTGGGGCCAGAGCCGTGGAAAGCCGCCTATGTGCAGCCCAGCCGCCGGCCTACCGATGGCCGCTATGGTGAGAATCCCAACCGCTTGCAGCATTACTATCAGTATCAGGTGATCCTGAAGCCCAACCCGGCGAACTTGCAGGAGCTTTACCTGCAAAGCCTGTCAGCCATCGGTATCGATCCGCTGGCACACGACATCCGCTTTGTCGAGGATGACTGGGAAAGCCCGACGCTCGGCGCGTGGGGGCTGGGCTGGGAGGTCTGGTGCGATGGCATGGAAGTCACCCAGTTCACCTATTTCCAGCAAATCGGCGGCTTTGATTGCAAGCCGGTGGCGGGCGAACTGACTTACGGGCTGGAACGGCTGGCCATGTATATTCAGGGCGTTGACCGGGTGTATGACCTGAAGTTCAACAATGACACAAGCTATGGCGATGTGTTCCTGAAGAACGAGCAGGAACTGTCAAAATACAACTTCGAAGTGGCCGACACCGCCGCGCTGTTTGATGGCTTTGCCAAGGCAGAGGCGGAATGCCAACGCTGCCTTGATGCCGAAATCCCGCTTGCCGCCTATGAACAGGCGATCGAGGCCAGCCACTTGTTCAACCTGCTGCAAGCGCGCGGCGTGATCTCCGTGCAGGAGCGCGCCAGCTACATCGGCCGGGTGCGCGATCTGGCCAAGGGATCGTGCGCTGCGTGGATTGAGAAGAATACTGACCAATGGGCCAAGGATTTTCCGGGGTGGACGGTATGAGTGTTTTAAACCGCCCAACACACCCAACTCCGCTCATCCTGAGCCTGTCGAAGAACACGCGCAACTTGGGAGGCACTCGCAATGACTGACTTCCTCCTCGAACTGCGTTCCGAAGAAATTCCCGCCCGGATGCAAGCCGGTGCGCGGGTTGCGCTGGAAAAGCTGTTCCGCGAACAGATGGCCGCCGCTGGCGTCACTCTGGGCGCTGTCCAAGTGTGGTCCACCCCGCGCCGTCTGGCCATTATCGCCCGCGATCTGCCCTTGGCGACTGCGGCGGTGAGCGAGGAAGTCAAAGGCCCCAAAACCGGCGCGCCGCCACAGGCGCTCGAAGGTTTCCTGCGCAAGACCGGCCTGACCCAAGAGCAGTTGACAGAGCGCGACGGCATTTACTTCGCCGTCACCGAAAAGCCCGGCCGCGCGACCAAGCAAGTGCTGGCCGAAGCCATCCCGGCGATCATCCGCGCCTTCCCGTGGCCAAAATCACAACGCTGGGGCGCCGCCTCGATCAGCACAGAGGCGCTGCGCTGGGTACGGCCGCTGTCGGGCATTGTCGCGTTGCTGGGCGAGGATCTGGTCCACTGCGAGATTGGCGGCGTGGCCTCCGGCTATGCCACAATGGGGCACCGTTTCCACCATCACGGCCCGATCACCATCGGCAGCGCCGCCGATTATCAGGAAAAACTGCGCGCCTGCCACGTCATTGTCGACCACGTCGAGCGTGAAGCCCTGATCCGCACCAAAGCCGCCGCCGCCGCACAGGCCGCCGGACTGGTGCTGGTCGAGGACGAAGGACTGGTCATTGAAAACGCCGGGCTGACCGAATGGCCAGTGCCGCTGCTGGGCCGGTTTGACGAGGAGTACCTTGAGGTTCCACCTGAAGTCATCCAGCTAACCGCCCGTACTAACCAGAAATACTTCATCTGTCGCGATGCTGCTGGCAAACTCGCCAACGCCTTCATCTGCACCGCTAATATCGAGGCCGCAGACCACGGTGAGGCCATCATTGCGGGCAACCGCAAAGTCCTCGCCGCTCGCCTGTCCGATGCGCGCTTTTTCTGGGAACAGGACCGCAAGCACGCCTTGGCCGACCAAGCCAAAAAGCTGGAGCGGATTACCTTCCACGAAAAGCTCGGCTCCGTGGCCGACAAGGTCGAACGCGTGGCTAAACTGGCGCGCTGGCTGGTCGAAGAAGGCATCGTAACTTCCTCCCCGAAACGGGGAGGGGGACCAGCGAAGCTGGTGGAGGGGCACGCGCCCGATCTCCTGCCCTCGCACGGTCAGGACAACCCGCCCGTACCCCTCCACCATCCTGCGGATGGTCTCCCTCCCCGTGCCGGGGAGGATTTAGCAGACATGGCCGAACTGGCCGCCCGCCTGTGCAAGGCCGATCTCGTCACCGAGATGGTCGGCGAATTTCCCGAACTTCAAGGCCTGATGGGCGGCTACTACGCCCGCGCCGAAGGTCTGCCCGATGCAGTCGCCGATGCCATCCGCGATCACTACAAGCCGGTCGGGCAGGGCGATGACGTACCGACTGCGCCGGTGACAGTGGCGGTGAGTCTGGCGGATAAGCTGGATACGTTACTCGGCTTCTTCCTAATCGACGAAAAGCCGAATGGTTCTAAGGACCCATATGCGCTCAGGCGAGCAATGTTGGGGATCATTCGGATCATCCTTGAAAACGAAATGCGTGTTGAGCTGACTTGGCCGGTTCAACATGCGATGGTGTTGAACATTATTGGACTTGCAGCGCGAAAGTTCATCCCCGCCAATGATGTCTATGAACGAATTGGGAACGCGGCGACTGAAAGCATCCGGCAGAGATTGATTGAAATTGGTCAGTTGGCCAATGACGCCGAACAAGAACGGTTGATTAAGTTGGGTCTGCAAACCTCGCGCGAACTTGGCGGACTCCTGATCGACCGCCTCAAAGTTCAGCAAAAGGAAGCAGGCGTCCGCCACGACCTGATCGACGCGGTGTTCGCGCTCGGCGGTGAGGACGATCTCGTCCGCCTGCTCGCCCGGGTTCATGCGCTTCAGGCGTTTATCGGCACTGAGGACGGCACCAACCTGCTCGCCGGGTACAAGCGCGCCGCGAATATCCTCAAGAAGGAGGAATTTGCCTCCGGTGCGGTCAATCCGTCGCCCGAACCTGCCGAACAGGCGCTGATCGACGCGCTTGCCGCCGCCGCGCCGAAGGCCGCCGCTGCGGTTGATAGCGAGGACTTCGCCGGGGCCATGGCGGCCCTTGCTACCCTGCGCGCGCCCATCGACGCATTCTTCGAAACCGTCACCGTAAATGACGCCGATCCGGTAATACGTGCGGCGCGGCTTGGCCTGCTCGATCAATTCCGTGTTGCAGTGCACAAAGTAGCTGATTTTTCGCGGATCGAAGGCTAAGAGGCACTCGCCTTTAAGGGGCGGGCCAGAAAAAGCCGATAAATCAGGGAGCCTTGATTCGTCATGAGCGAATACGTATTCAATTTCGGCGGCGGTGCCCGTAGCGATGATCCCCGCTCACGCGACAAGACCATTGTCGGCGGGAAGGGCGCGAATCTGGCGGAAATGGCGGGGATCGGCTTGCCGGTGCCTCCCGGTTTCACGATCACCACCGAAGAATGCGTCCGCTATCTGGCGGAAGGCGCGAACTTTTCCGATGAACTGCGCGCCGGTGTCGCTGCCTCGCTGGAGCATATCGAACGCGCTGTCGGCAAGTCGTTTGGCGATGCCGGCGATCCGCTGCTCGTCTCCGTGCGCTCCGGCGCGCGGGTTTCGATGCCGGGCATGATGGACACCGTGTTGAACCTCGGCCTGAATGACGAAACGGTCGCGGGCCTTGCGGCGACTTCGGGCGACGCGCGCTTTGCCTGGGATTCGTACCGCCGGTTCATCCAGATGTATTCTGATGTGGTGTTGGGTATCGACCACCACCTGTTCGAGGATGCGCTGGAAATCGTGAAGGAAGACAATGGCTTCTTCACCGATGTTGAGATGCAGGCTAAGAACTGGCAGGCGCTGGTCGATGAATACAAGGCCATCGTTGCCAAGGCGCTGGGCCGCCCGTTCCCGATGGACGTTCACGAACAGTTGTGGGGTGCCATCGCCGCCGTGTTCGATTCGTGGGATTCAGACCGCGCCAAGGTTTATCGCCGACTGAACGACATTTCCGGCAACTGGGGCACCGCGGTTAACGTGCAGGCCATGGTTTTCGGCAACATGGGCGACACATCGGCCACCGGCGTTGCCTTCACCCGCGATCCGGCGACCGGGGAAAAGGCCTATTATGGCGAATGGCTGGTCAACGCGCAGGGCGAGGACGTGGTCGCAGGCATCCGCACACCGCAGTACCTGACCAAAGCCGCTCGGGAGCGCGCAGGGGCCAAGCCGCTGTCGATGGAAGAGTCGATGCCCGCCGCTTACGACGAACTGGCGGCAGTTTTCGAGCTGCTCGAAAAGCACTACCGCGACATGCAGGACATTGAATTCACTGTGGAACGTGGGCACTTGTGGATGCTCCAGACCCGGAGTGGCAAGCGCACCGCCAAGGCTGCGCTCAAGATGGCGGTCGATATGGTGGGCGAGAACCTGATTGACGAGGCAACGGCAATTCGCCGCATTGACCCGATGGCGCTCGACCAGCTGCTGCACCCCACGCTTGATCCCAAGGCCCCGCGCGATGTGATGGCGAAGGGCCTGCCCGCCTCTCCCGGCGCGGCCTCCGGCGCAATCGTGCTGGATGCTGACCGGGCGGAAAAGCTGGCCGAACGCGGCGATGCGGTGATTTTGGTGCGGGTGGAAACCTCGCCAGAGGACATCCACGGCATGCATGCCGCGCGCGGCATCCTGACGGCGCGCGGCGGCATGACCAGCCACGCTGCAGTCGTGGCGCGCGGCATGGGCCGCCCTTGCGTCTCCGGCGCGTCAGGCGTCTCCATCGACATGGCGACCCGTACGCTGAAAATCGGCAATCGCGACCTGAAAGAGGGTGACGTCATCACGCTTGACGGCACTACTGGTGAAATCATGGCGGGCACGGTGCCGACGATCGAGCCGGAACTGGTCGGCGATTTTGGCACTTTGATGGTCTGGGCGGACAAGCACCGCCGCATGAAAGTGCGCACCAACGCCGAAACTCCCGCGGATTGCCGGATGGCCCGCCAGTTCGGCGCGGAAGGCATTGGCCTGTGCCGCACCGAGCACATGTTCTTTGACGCCAACCGCATTTCCGCCGTCCGCCAGATGATTCTCGCCGATGACGAGGCCGGTCGGCGCAAGGCTTTAGCCAAGTTGCTACCCGAACAGCGCGCCGATTTCGTTTCGATCTTCGAGGTGATGGCCGGTCTGCCGGTGACCATCCGCCTGCTCGATCCGCCGTTGCACGAATTCCTGCCGCACGCCGACGCTGAGTTTGAGGACCTGGCCAATGTTTTGGGCATCGGCGCGGATCACCTGAAGCGCCGGGCCGCAGAATTGCACGAATTCAACCCGATGCTGGGCCATCGCGGCTGCCGTCTGGGCATTACGTTTCCCGAAATCTACGAAATGCAGGCTCGCGCAATCTTTGAGGCGGCCTGCGAAGTCGCAGCGAAGAGCGGCGCGGCGGTGGTTCCGGAGGTAATGATCCCGTTGGTCGCCACCAAGCGTGAACTGGAAATCCTGCGCGCACTGGTCGACCGGGTCGCGGCAAAGGTGTTTGCCGAAACCGGGCGGACGCTCGATTACCTCGTCGGCACCATGATCGAACTGCCGCGCGCGGCGCTGATGGCGGGCGAAATCGCCGAGGAAGCGACGTTTTTCTCGTTTGGCACCAACGATTTGACGCAGACTACTCTGGGTGTTTCTCGCGACGATGCGCGGTTCCTGACGGCTTACGTCGAGCAGGGCATCTATCCGCGCGATCCGTTCGTCAGTCTCGATATCGAAGGCGTCGGCCAACTGGTCAGCCTCGCGGCAGAGCGCGGCAGGGCAACCCGTCCGGATATCAAGCTGGGCATCTGCGGTGAGCACGGCGGCGACCCGGCATCGATCGCGTTTTGCGAGGCGGTTGGGCTGGACTACGTCAGCGCCTCGCCGTTCCGGGTACCGATTGCGCGACTGGCGGCGGCGCAGGCGGCAATAGGCTAACTCCGCCAGCCACTTAGCGTCAGTATCTCGAACCGTTCTGTAACCCGGCCTTCGTCGTCGGCCTTGGCGGCGAACATGGCTTGCGCGCGTGCGAGCGCGGCTTTGCCGAGCGGTGGGCCGTGCTGGATCAGCACATTGCCCAATGCCTGAGCGCGCAGATCGGCGACCAGCGCGGCCAGCGAACTGAACCGTACGGATAGGCTACGGCTATCTACCACAGGTTTCGCGAAGCCAGCGCGCTGGAGCAACTGGCCGCCCGCGCGGACATCGACCATCGGGTGCAAGCGCGGGGCAGGGCGATCGGCGTCGGCTTCCAGCATGACTTCGCGCATGACAGGCAGACTGCCCGCGCCAACGATCATCACCATGGCCAGACCGCCTGGAGCCAGCGCTGCGCGCAAATGGATCAGCGCGCCGGGTAAGTCGTTAATCGTGTCGAGCGTGAACAGGCTGGCGATGAAATCAAATCCGGTAACGGGGTAGGGGCGTTCTTCGTCGAGCGACAGCGGATCATGCAGCGTGACCGTCGTGCCCCGTTGTTCAAGTGCAGTGGTAAGTGCTGAACTTGAAGCGCTGATAACAAGCGCATTTTTTGGTTCCAAACGGAGGAATTCCAAGCGGTCCAACACATCCTCAGCCGCATCCTCTGCCAAGTAGCGAGGTGCGTTCGGCAGGAGTTGCAGCCGCTCCATACGTTGCCGGGCGAACTGGCGGCGTTGCGGGGCAAAGATCTGAGGCGGGGCGGGCTGGCTCATCGTTCTGCCCTGCCGCGCCGCCGCGCCGGGTGCAAGCGCTTGCCGCGGCGATCCAGCGCACTATGGTGGCCGCCATGCGATTTTCTGCCAGATTCGCGCCAGTTGTGGATCTGGTTTTTCCGCCGCGCTGTCCCCTGTGCGGCGAGGGGCTGTCGGCGCAGGCGGGGCTGTGCGCCACCTGCTGGAGCGAACTCGCGATCCCCGGCGACCCCAGTTGCAGCCTGTGTCAGCGACCCTTTCCTGACAGCATAGCCGATGGCGCGATCTGCGCACCGTGTCTGGCGCAGCCGCCCCGGCATGACGGGATTTTCGCCGGGACGCTGTATAACGATGCGTCGCGGAGGCTGGTTCTGGCCTTCAAGCACGGCCACCGTATAGCGCTGGCGCCGCTGCTTGGGCGGCTAATGTCGGCACGCGTGGGCGAATTGAATGGTGACTGGCTGGTAGTGCCGGTGCCTCTGCACCGCTGGCGGCTATGGCGGCGCGGGTTTAATCAGGCGGCGCTGCTGGCACGCGAGATTTCACGCCAGCGCGGTGGTATGTTGCTGCCAGATGCACTTGTCCGCCGCAAGCAAACGCCTTCGCTGGGTGGGTTGGGGCGCAAGGCACGGGCACGGGCGCTTGCGGGGGCAATTGCAGTCAGCCCGCGACATCTCACCCGGCTCAAAGGCGCGAACGTATTGCTTGTTGATGATGTGCTGACCAGCGGCGCGACCAGCGATAGCTGCGTTTCGGCGTTGAAACGTGCGGGTGCGGCGAAAGTGGTGATTGCATGCTTTGCCCGGGTGATGGACGAGGCCCTACCGCATACCTGATGAGGCGCATACCGCACGAGAAAACGCCCGAGACCTAAGTCCCGGGCGCTCTCGTGACGAAACTGGTTGAGCGCCGCTTTCGCGTAATGTCGAACGCCCCCACGTTCGTCTCGCTCTAATCCCTCATTTTATAATGCCTGCCCTGCTCTTGCTGGCGGGCGAAGCGTAAACCCCTGAACCATGACGCTCTTGCTGGCGCCGCCGATCCGGCGCGCGATCTTTTCCAGATCACGCAGCTTCTTTCGGAGTATTTACCGGCAATGGGAAGACTGTTGGTGCCGAGCAGTGGATTTTGCCCCCCATCTGTGGTTATCGTGCAACAACCTTAAAACTCCGGTTCAAGAAATGCAGGATTTCCGCAGATGACAAGTAATGCCGCCCAGCTGCGCGAACAGGGCACCACGTTCATGCCTCGCTTCGATGCGAGTGGCTTGCTCACCGCAGTGGCGGTTGATTCGCACAGCGGCGAAGTCCTGATGGTGGCCTTCATGGACGCCGAGGCGCTGGCGAAGACTCGCGAAACCGGCTTGGCGCACTTTCACTCCCGGTCACGTGGGCGCTTGTGGATGAAGGGGGAGAGTTCAGGCCATGTGCTTGAAGTACAAGATGTTCTGGTCGATTGCGACCAGGATGCTTTGGTTCTGAAAGTGACGCCAAAGGGGCCGACCTGCCACACCGGCGCACGCAGTTGTTTCTACCGCCGGTTGGATGGCGAGATCCTGTCGTCCTTTGTGGCTTGACGTTAACGTAAAGGTCAACTACACCGACGGAATGGCAATTACAGCAACCAGGCAGCACGTCGGCGCGCATCTCGATATGCCGGACGCGTTGCAACGCGAAACGTTCACGATTTCAGACCTCACAACAGAATTCGGCGTAACTGCCCGCGCGCTGCGGTTTTACGAAGATGAAGGCCTGATTTCTCCTGCGCGGCAAGGGCTTACGCGAATTTACAGCAAGCGTGACCGGGCGCGGTTGGCGTGGATCATGCGGGCGAAGCGCGTCGGCTTCAGTCTGACTGATGTGCGGGAAATGATCGACCTTTACGACCTGGGCGACGGCCGGGTCGAGCAGCGTAACGTTGCCGCGCGTAAATGCCGTGAGCGTATCCTGCTGCTGCAACGTCAGCGCGCCGACATTGATGCGGCGATTGCCGATCTGTCTGGATTTGTCACGGAAATAGAAGCCCTGGAATTGCCGCTCCGCAAGGGGTGAACTGGAGAATTGCCATGCCAAGCTATAAAGCCCCGGCGCGGGATGCGCGTTTCGTCGTCAACGAAGTGTTGAACATCGCGCAATATGCGGCGCTGCCGGGCTTTGATGCAGCGACGCCTGACGTGGTCGAAATGGTGCTGGAAGAGGCGGGAAAGTTCGCCGCCGAAGTGCTGGCTCCGCTCAACCTTTCGGGCGATCAGGAAGGTTGCACGCGGCATCCTGATGGCAGTGTAACCACGCCGGCCGGGTTCAAGGAGGCCTTTGCCTCGTTCCGCGAATCGGGTTGGGGTACGCTTTCCCAGCCGGTGGAATTTGGCGGGCAGGGCCTGCCCCACGTTCTCAGCTATGTGTTCCAGGAATACATGTGCTCGGCGAATCAATCGTTTGCTATGTATCCGGGACTGACCGACGGCGCGGTCGCGGCGATTCTTGTCAAGGCGTCGCCGGAACTTCAGCAGATCTACGTGCCGAAGATGATCTCTGGCGAGTGGCTGGGAACGATGAACCTGACGGAGCCGCAGTGCGGCACCGATCTGGGGTTGATACGCACCAAGGCATTGCCGCAGGCGGACGGATCTTATGTCATTACCGGCACCAAGATCTTCATTTCGGCGGGTGAAAACGATCTGCCCGAGAACATCATCCATCTGGTTCTCGCGAAAACCCCCGATGCGCCCGATTCGAGCAAGGGCATTTCGCTGTTCATCGTACCCAAGTTCCTGGTTAACGCCGATGGATCGCTGGGCGCGCGCAACCCGGTGAGTTGCGGGGCTATCGAGCACAAGATGGGCATTCACGGCAACGCGACATGCGTGATGAACTATGACGGCGCGACCGGCTGGCTGGTGGGCGAGGAGAACAAGGGCCTGGCCGCGATGTTCATCATGATGAATGCCGCTCGGCTTGGCGTTGGTATTCAGGGGATAGGGCAAGCCGAGGTCGCTTATCAAAACGCGGTTATTTACGCGCAGGAGCGGCGGCAGGGCCGGGCGCTGACTGGCCCGGCCGAGCCGGAGCAGAAAGCCGATCCGCTGTTCGTTCATCCCGACGTGCGCCGCATGCTGATGGACGCCAAGGCGTTTACCGAGGGCTTTCGCGCGCTGTACCTGTGGGGCGCATTGCTGGTCGATCTGGCACACAAGGCGGCCACTGAAGAGGAACGCGCGGCGGCGGACGAGATGGTCAGCCTGTTGACGCCGGTGATCAAGGGTTACGGCACGGACAAGGGCTATGACATCGCCACCAACATGCAGCAGATTTGGGGCGGGCATGGCTATATCGCTGAGAATGGCATGGAACAGTTTGTCCGCGATGCCCGGATCGCCATGATCTACGAAGGCGCGAACGGCGTGCAGGCGATGGATCTTGTCGGTCGCAAGCTGGCGCTGAATGGCGGCAAGGCGATTCAGGCGTTTTTTGCACTGGTCGACGCGGAATGCGCCGCGGGCAAGGCTGATCCGGCGCTCGCCGATCTGGCTGGCCGGGTCGAAAAGGCCAATGGTGAACTGAAGGCGGCGACGATGTGGTTCATGCAGAACGGCATGACCAAGCCGAACAACGTCGGCGCGGGCGCGCATCATTACATGCACATCATGGGCATCGTCGCGCTGGGGCTGATGTGGCTGCGCATGGGCAAGACCGCCTCGGCGGCCTTGGCGGCAGGAAGCGATGACAAGGCGTTTTACGATGCCAAGTTGGTGACAGGGCGCTATTATGGTGAGCGGTATACGCCGGATGCAGGCGCGCTGCGCCGCAA
>JBDUBN010000367.1:0-3141 GCA_040004085.1 Novosphingobium sp. | reverse complement strand
GAGCGCCGGGAACTTTACGAAATCTTTATGGCCGAGGCGAAATTCCCCGTGGAACCTTAACGCTTCATCGGCGCAGGTAAGACACCGCATCCACAATGCGGGAACAGTTCAATGTCTGGGAATCTTGATCGGCTGCGCCATGGGGAGCGCTGGTGGGCGGCTGAAGTCGCGCTTCGTGTCGGCGGCTTGATGCTGCTTGGTGCATGCTATCGCGCGGCCTTGCTGGCGCACGCGCTCATCACCGCACTCCCGCAGCATCGCGCAACACTTAGCGAGTTCGCAGTCTGTGCCGCGACTTTCCTGTCGCTGACGGGCGGCATCGCGCTGACTTTCGCAGGCCCTGGACTGTTCCGCCATGTGCCAATTCCGGCGCACAGCGCCTATTTCCCGCGGAAGTGATCGCGAACCCCGCATCAATGTGCTTGAATTCAACCTTGCACTCGACAGGCCACCCCTCGACAAACAGGCCACCCTCGACAAACAGGGCAAGGTGCGCGCAAATGCCCCGCGATGAACGATCAGCGATCCGATCCTGACGCCCGGCTGGGTGCTGCAACCCGCGAGGGCAAGCGGTTGCCTTCGGAACAGTTAGCTCCCCGCCGCACGGGGCGTATATCCAGAAGTGACGCGGCATGGGGCACCCTGTCTGGTTACGCAATTTCGCTGGCGTTGACGGCACTGGTAACCCTGCTCGGCATGGCGATCTTCGCGCGGGGCAACATCACCAACATCGGGCTGCTGTTCCTGTTGCCGGTGATGCTGGCCGCGACGCGCTACGGGATGCGTACCGGCATCGTCACCAGCCTCGTCTCGTCGCTCGCCTATAACTTCTTCTTCATTCCGCCGACGCACACATTCACCATCGAGAACCCGCAGAATATCATCACCGTGCTGGTGCTGCTGGGGGTGGCGATCGTCGGCAGCAAGCTGGCCTCGCAAGTCCGTGATCAGGCGTTGCTGGCGCAGGCCAGTTCCGTGGAAAACAGCGCTCTGGCAACGTTCGCTCAGCAGCTTACCGGCATCAGCACGCTTGATGAACTCGCCAATGTGCTTTGCGCGGAAATTGGCCGTTTGTTCGACATTTATACAGTATTGCTGGTCCCCGACGCTGACGGATTGTCTGTTCGCGCGGCGTCCCCGTCCGGCTGCACGCTTGAAATGCTCGACGACGCCGCAGCGCGATGGACCTTCGATCACAACAAGCCGGCCGGTCGCGGATCGGATGCGCTGTCCGCGTCGGAGTGGCTGTTTCATCCGCTTGGCACCATCGGCAAGGTGTTGGCGGTGTTCGGCATGTCGCGATCGGATGCGCGCAGTCCAATCCAATCCGACCAATTGCCGCTCCTGCTCAGCCTGCTCGACCAGGCGCGTCTCGCGCTGGAACGGATCACGCTGGAGGGAGAGATGGCCGAACTGGAACAGGTCCGCGAACGCGATCGCCTGCGTCATGCGCTGCTATCGTCGGTCAGCCATGATCTGCGCACGCCGCTCACCACGATCCTTGGCTCGCTCAAGGAAATGCGCGCCCTGTCGCCTGAGCAGGAACAGCAGCTTGCTGCCGCCCGGATCGAGGCTGAACGACTGCATCGCTTCGTTGCCAATCTGCTCGATATGGTGCGCATCGAAGCAGGCGCATTGCATCAGGGCATCGAACCCGTCGATCTTTCCGAAGCTGTAGCGAGCGCGGTTCACGACCTTCGCGGTGCGCTCCACGACCATGCCACACGCATCGTCATTCCGCCCGACCTACCGTTCGTCATGGTCGATCCGCAACTGTTCCACCACTGTCTTATCAACCTGATCGAGAATGCCTCAAAATATGGCGGCGACGCAGCGACCATTACGATAGAAGCTTCACTAGATCCCGGCGGCCTGCAACTGTCGGTCAAGGACGAAGGGCGGGGAGTTCCGGAAGGGGAAGAAGCGCGCATCTTCGAAACATTCGCGCGTATTGAAGGGTCTGACCGCCGGGGCGGCACCGGGCTTGGGCTGGCGATCGTGAAAGGCTTTGCCGAAGCTATGGGACTGAAGGTGCTCGCGTCCAATCGTCAGGACCGCCCGGGCGCATGTTTCACCATTTTTTTCACGACCGATCGATTAAGGGAATTTTCCGAACAATGACCCGACAGGTCACCATTCTGGTCGTGGATGATGAGCCCGCCATCCGCCGGTTGCTGCACACCAGCCTCGCCCGCTCAGGGTACCGGATCGTGGAGGCCGGATCAGCCCGAGAAACCATAACCGCGTTGCAGATCGACAAACCGGAATTGGTGCTGCTTGACCTTGGCCTGCCGGACCGAGACGGGCTTGAACTCATTCCAGTTATCAAGGCAGCCGGGGCATCGGTGATCGTCGTTTCGGCCCGCGATGCAACCGACCAGAAGGTCGCGGCGCTGGACCTTGGTGCCGACGATTATGTGTCAAAGCCGTTCGACAGCGAAGAAGTTTTGGCGCGAATTCGGACAGCCCTACGGCACAAGCTCGCCAACGAAACCGGGGTGCCCGTAGTCAGGCGCGGCGACATCGAAATCGACCTGACATCCCGCCTTGTCCGCAAGGCCGGCGTTGAAGTCCACCTGACCCCCAAGGAATACGACTTCCTTGCCGAACTCGCCAAATTCGCGGGCCGTGTCGTGACCCATTCGGCGCTGCTGAAATCGGTTTGGGGCCCCGGCCACGAAAGCGACGTCGAATACCTCCGCGTCGCCGCGCGCGGCATCCGCCGAAAACTGGAAGATGACCCTTCCCAACCGAGCCTCATCCGCAACGAACCCGGTGTAGGGTATCGGCTGCTGGGGAATTCGTGATTCCGGGAGGTTAATTTTACGCGATCGAGCGCGCGACCCTGATTCTCAACGCAGGTTCGCCAGCGGCGATAGCAAGCAGACGGTCAACGTTCGGGTGTGCGCCGGGGCGATTGCGGGCATCTACGGTGTGTTCGGCAAACACGGCCAGTCCGTGTTCGGCAGCCATCGCATTCAGGGTGCCAAAGCATTGATCCAGATACTGATAAACCGCGAGCGAACCTTGCTTGCCCTGCTCATTTTCGATGCTCGCGATCACCGTTTCCGTCGCATCGACAAGGTCAATGCGCTCGACGCCATCGATAGACGGCAATTGCTGCAAATTGGTTTTGAATGT
>JBDUBN010000366.1:0-3145 GCA_040004085.1 Novosphingobium sp. | reverse complement strand
ATGGTGAAGGTGCCGCCCTTCATGTCGTCCATGGTCAGGCTGCCGTCCTTGGCCTTTTTGCCATACATGGCGATGGCCTTTTCAATCCCGGCGAAGCTCAGCTTGTCGCAATCGCGGACGACGGGGACGACCAGACCGTTCGGGGCAGAGACGGCGACCGAGATGTCGACGTAATCGAAATAGACGATCTCATCGCCCTGAATCTGCGCGTTGACCGATGGGATGTCCTTCAGCGCCAGACACGATGCCTTGGCGAAAAAGCTCATCAGGCCCAGTTTGATGCCGTGCTTTTTCTCGAACACGTCCTTGTACTTGGCGCGGGCGGCGATGACGGCGGACATGTCGACATCGTTGAACGTGGTCAGCAGCGCGGCGGTTTCCTGCGCCGATTTAAGCCGCTTGGCGACAGTCTGGCGCAGACGGGTCATTTTGACGCGTTCTTCGCGCCTTGGTCCCGGTCCTTCGACAGGCTCAGGATGAGCGGATGTTGAAATTGTCGGGGCAGGGCTGGCCTGTTTGGCAGCAGCCGCGGCGATGACGTCTTCCTTGGTCAGGCGGCCATCCTTGCCGGTGCCGGTCACTGTCGCGGGGTCGATGCCATATTCCAACACTGCCCGGCGGACGGCTGGCGACAACGCAATAGGATCGCCTTCCGGCTCGGGAGCGGCGCTGGGAGTAGCGGGAGCGGGCTTGGCGACAGGCGCAGGCGCGGCAGCGGGCGCAGCGGATGCGCTCGCGCCCTCCTCGATCACCGCCAGCGGCGCGCCGACGTTCACGGTGTCGCCGACCTTCGCCAGATGCGCGCTCAGCACCCCGGCGACCGGCGAGTTGACCTCGATCGCCACCTTGTCGGTTTCAAGGCTGGCAATCGGCTCATCCACCGCCACGGCCTCGCCCGGCTGCTTCAGCCACTGGCCGATGCTGGCTTCGGAAACCGATTCGCCCAGTACGGGAACTTTGACTTCTACGGACATGGTGTTTCCTCAGCCCTTTTTCATGCGGCGGATTTCGGAACGGACGGACAGACCCAAGGCATCGGCAACCAGCGCGCCCTGTTCCGAGGCATGGCGCTTGGCAAGGCCGGTCGCGGGCGATGCCGATGCGGTGCGTCCGGCGTAGCGCGGGCGGGCGGTCTGGCAATTGGCGTCGGTCAGACATTCCTCGATATACGATTCGACGAAGAACCAGCTACCGTTGTTCTTCGGCTCTTCCTGACACCAGACGACATCTTCGAGGTTGGTCATCCGCGCCAGACGCTTGACCAGCGGTTCGGCGGGGAAGGGGTAGATCTGTTCGATGCGGATGATCTGCGTGTCGGTGATCCCGGCGGCGTCGCGCGCTTCGATCAGATCGTAGGCGACCTTGCCCGAGCACAGCACGACCCGCCGCGTTGCGGTGTCTTCGGGCGCCTTGGGATCGGACAGGATGCGCATGAAGTGGCCGTCGCCGATGAAGTCGCTGGCGACCGATTTCGCCATGGGATGCCGCAGCAAGGACTTGGGCGTCATGATGATCAAGGGCTTGCGGAACGGGCGATGCATCTGACGGCGCAACACGTGGAAGTAGTTGGCGGGCGTCGTGATGTTGCAGACCTGGATGTTGTCTTGCGCACACAATTGCAGGAATCGTTCCAGCCGGGCGGAGGAGTGTTCCGGACCTTGGCCTTCGTAACCGTGCGGCAGCAGCATCACCAAGCCATTTGCGCGCAGCCACTTGGACTCCGAACTGGCGATATACTGGTCGATAATGATCTGCGCGCCATTGGCGAAATCGCCGAACTGCGCTTCCCACAGCACCAGCGTTTTAGGGTCGGCGCTGGCGTAGCCGTATTCAAAGCCGAGCACGCCATATTCGGAGAGCGTGCTGTCATAGACTTCGAAATGGCCATGCTGAACCGTGCTGAGCGGCACGTATTTGTGCTCATCAGTCTGGTCGACCCATACCGCGTGCCGCTGGCTGAAGGTGCCGCGTCCGGAATCCTGCCCGGACAAGCGCACGGCATAGCCTTCTGACAGTAGCGAGCCATAGGCCAGTGCCTCTCCGGTCGCCCAGTCAAAGCCGGTGCCGCTGGTGAACATCTCGCGCTTGGCGTCGATCACGCGGCCCAGCGTCTTGTGGATGGTCAGGCCTTCGGGAACCGTGGTCAGCGTGCGGCCAAGGCTGTCAAACAACTTGCCTTCGATGCCGGTGGGAACGTTGCGGCGCGCGGTTTCGGGATCGACCGGCTTGTTGAACCCGCTCCAGCGGCCGCCAAACCAGTCAGCCTCGTTGGACTTGTATGTCTTTGAGGCGTCGAATTCTTCTTCGAGATGGGCGACAAATGTCGACTCGAACTCGGCCAGCCCGCTCTCGGCGATCACACCCTGCTGCACCAATCGCTGGGCATAGACCTGACTTACGGGCGGATGCTCCTTGATGCTGGCGTACATCAGCGGCTGGGTAAAGCTCGGCTCGTCGCCTTCATTATGGCCAAAGCGGCGATAGCACCACATGTCGATCACGATATCGCGGCCAAAGGCCTGGCGGTAATCGATGGCCAGCTTGCAGGCGAATGTCACCGCTTCGGGATCGTCGCCGTTGACGTGCAGGATCGGTGCCATGACGCCCTTGGCGACATCGCTGGGGTAGGGTGAGTTGCGCGCGAACTGCGGGCTGGTGGTGAAACCGATCTGGTTGTTGATGATGAAGTGAATGCAGCCGCCGGTGTTGTAGCCGCGAATGCCGGACAGGCCGAAGCATTCCCAGACAATGCCTTGCCCGGCAAAGGCGGCGTCGCCGTGGATCAGCACGGGCAGAACCTGCTTGTGCTTGCCGCCGGTTGCGCCTTGTCCGGGGATCGCGCCCTGCGTTTCATCGCCGATGTCATCGCGGATGACCTGATAGGCGCGCACTTTGCCGAGCACGACCGGATCGACCGTTTCCAGATGGCTGGGGTTGGGCATCAGGCTCATGTGAACCTTGATGCCATCGAAATCGCGGTCAGTGCTGGTGCCAAGGTGGTACTTGACGTCGCCCGATCCGCCGACGTCTTCGGGGTTGGCGGTGCCGCCCGAAAATTCGTGGAAGATCACCTTGTATGGCTTGGCCATGACGTTGGCGAGCACGTTGAGGCGGCCACGGTGGGCCATGCCATAGACGATTTCCT
>JBDUBN010000060.1:0-10655 GCA_040004085.1 Novosphingobium sp. | reverse complement strand
GATCACCAAGGGCGCAGTTGTCGCAAGTCTGACAGCCGCATTCTGATCTAACTGCCTAAGCTACAAGAGAGGCCCTGCCGCATCACGCGGCGGGGCCTTTTTTTGTGCAAGAACCAAATCCTCCCCGGCACGGGGAGGTGGCAGACGCGAAGCGGCTGACGGAGGGGGCCCACCTCACCGCCAGCGCATCGCCCGGTGGAGAGGTGGGACCCCTCCGCCCTTTCAGGGCACCTCCCCGTGCCGGGGCGGATTTAGCAGAGATTTTAACATACCACTTCACACATAAATTCGCAGTTTCGGTTGCCCCGCGTTCCGATTTCGTTCTATCGCGGACAAGTGACCGAACCGCTGCCCCTTCCCGCGATTCACGCCTCGCACAGCGGCAGTTGGCTGCGCGATGGGGCGGGCAATACACGCGGGCTTTCCAAGGGTGAGGCGATCATGGCGGCGGCGGATACCCCGCTGCTGATGCTCAACGCGCCGCTGGTCGCCAGCCGTTTGGGCTATCCTGATCTATCCGGGCTGGACCTGCTGGAGCTCTACGCCTTTGTCCACCCAGCGCGCTTTGTCGTTCCGACGGCGAAAGGTCTGGCACACGCGCTGACGCTGTCCGAGCCGACATCAGACGACACTATCCCGCTACTGCTCCAGCAGGCTGCAGCCTCGCTGCTCGCCACCTGTGAGGCGCCTGACTGGCCAGAGCGGGACGGCGCGTGGACCGTGCTGCAAACGATGATCCGGCTGCGCTGGCCGTGGGCACCGCTGCTAAATCCGCGCATTGCCAAGCCCGAAAAGTCCGAACGCGGCCTGTTCGCGCGCCTGCCCGAATGGGAGGAGACGCCAGAACGCCCCCAGCCTGCGCAAGTCACGCTCGATCAGGCGGAAGTGCTCGACCGCCTCGCCGCGCTCACCGGCAGCACGGCAGAGCCTCGCCCCGGCCAACAGGCCTATGCCGCCGAAGTGGCGCAAATGTTCGCCCCCCGCCGCCGGGAAGATCAGCCGACGGTGCTGCTGGCGCAAGCGGGCACCGGCATCGGCAAGACGCTGGGCTACCTAGCCCCTGCCTCGCTGTGGGCGGAAAAGTCGGGCGGAACGGTCTGGGTATCAACTTATACCAAGGCCCTGCAGCGCCAGTTGCGGCAGGAAAGCCGCCGCGCGTGGTCGGCTCGGCGCGAAGACGGCAGCCGTCCGGTCGTGGTGCGCAAGGGGCGTGAGAATTACCTGTGCCTGCTTAACCTGGAGGACGCGCTGCAAGGCGGCTTCACCGGGCGGGCGGCGATCATGGCGCAACTGGTGGCGCGCTGGGCGGCATATACGCAGGATGGCGACATGATCGGCGGCGACTTGCCGGGCTGGTTGGGCACGCTGTTCCGCCAGCGCGGGGTGGCGGCGCTGACCGATCGGCGCGGCGAATGCGTCTATGCCGGGTGCCCGCATTACCGCAAATGCTTCATCGAACGCTCGGCCCGTGCGAGCGCTCAGGCGGATCTGGTGATCGCCAACCATGCCTTGGTCATGGTCAACGCCGCAAGAGGCCGCGATCACGCGCAGCGCCCGACCCGGCTGGTGTTCGACGAAGGCCACCACGTGTTCGAGGCTGCCGATTCGACCTTCGCCGCCGCGCTGACCGGGGCTGAGGCGATCGAACTGCGGCGCTGGGTTATCGGCCCGGAACGAGGCTCAAAAGGTCGGCGGCGCGGGCTGGCCGCGCGTCTGGCGGACGTCGCCAGCTATGACGAGCCAACGGCCAAAGCGGTAGCCGCCGCGCGCCACGGTGCAGAGGCGTTGCCGGGGGATGGCTGGCTGCAACGGTTGCAGGAAGGCCAGCCGTCCGGCCCGCTCGAGGAATTGCTCGCGGCGGTACGGGCACTCACTTACGCGCGCGACGAAAGCGGCGGGCAGGACGCGGGCTATGCCTTGGAAACAGAGGCGGCGCAGCTTGACGGGGCGTTCATCGAACTGGCGGGCGCGGCGCAGGCGGCGCTGGCCGACATTCGCGGACCGCTGATGCGGCTGGGTGTGCGGCTTGAGGCAATCATGGCCGAACCGCCCGACTGGCTTGACGGTCAAGGCCGTGCCCGCATCGAAGGCGCGCGGCATTCGCTGACATGGCGGATCGATCTGATCGCCGCCTGGGAGGCCCTGCTCGAACGGCTGGGCGGCCCGGCGGACGCCGATTTCGTCGATTGGCTGGCGGTCGACCGGGGCGATGCGCGCGAATACGATGTCGGCCTGCACCGCCATTACCTCGATCCGATGAAGCCGTTTGCCCGCGTCGTGCTGGAACCATCGCACGGCGTCATGCTGACCAGTGCCACCCTGATGGACCGCAGCGGCCCCGGCGGTGACGACTGGGATTCCGCCGTTGCGCGCAGCGGGGCTGCGCATATCGATGGCAAACCGCGACTGTCGGTGTCGGAAAGCCCATTCGACTATGCCGCGCAGGCCGAAGTGCTGATCGTCACCGATGTGCCGAAGGGCGATATTGCCGCCTTGTCCGGGGCTTATGCCCGCCTTATCGAGGCGGCGGGCGGAGGGGTTTTGGGACTGTTCACTGCAATCCGCCGGTTGCGCGCAGTGCATGGCCGCATCGTTGATCGCCTCGCTCGCGGCGGGCTGCCGCTCTATGCCCAGCATGTTGACCCCATCGATACTGGCACGTTGGTGGACATTTTCCGCGACGATCCGCGCGCCTCGCTGCTCGGCACCGACGCCTTGCGCGACGGGGTTGACGTTCCCGGCCATTCGCTGCGGCTGGTGGTGATGGAGCAGGTGCCGTGGCCCAAGCCCTCAATCCTCCACCGCGCCCGCCGTGCAGCCAACGGCGGCGCAGCGCATGATGATCGTCTGATCCGCGCAAAACTGGCGCAGGGATTTGGCCGCCTGATCCGTAGCCGCGACGATCACGGCCATTTTGTCGTACTGTCAGCCGCCTTCCCCAGCCGCTTGCTAAGCGCATTTCCCTCGGGCACTCCTGTGCGGCGCTGCACATTGGCAGAGGCTTTACAACGCGTGTCGGGCAGTGTCAGGGCAGACGGCGAGCCAGTTGAAAGTACGCCGTAGCAATGAAGACCACTAAACTGTGAAGACCTTGGGCCTGTTCCGCCACGCCAAGTCTGATTGGCACGATGCCCGGGCGCGCGATTTTGATCGCGGGCTGAATGAACGAGGGCGCAAGGGGGCGGCGCTGATGGGGCAGCATATCAACGATCACGGCATTGCCTGGCAGCGCATCGTCGCCTCGCCAGCGGTGCGCGTGACCGAGACTATCGTGCTGGCGTCGGGCGGCTCGGACCACGCAATTCCTCTGCAATGGGACCGGCGCATCTACCTTGCCAGCTCGGTAAACCTGGCCGATGTGCTGCGCGAACTGGATGACAACGTCAGCCGGGTCCTGATGGTAGGCCACAATCCGGGGCTGGAAGATCTGATTTTCGATCTGGTGCCTGACGATGGCACTTCCCCGCTGCGCGATATGGTCGAGGCCAAGTTCCCGACCGCTGCCTATGCGGTGCTGGAATGCGATATTGAGCGCTGGGCCGACCTTGACGACGGCTGCGCGCGATTGGTGCATCTGATGCGCCCGCGCGATCTCGATCCGGAGCTTGGACCGCAAATTGAAGATTAGAGGGCGGCGGCCAATCGGTTGCGGATAGCCGTCAGTTCAGAACGAATGCCGAAGTCGGCGCGGGATTCGATTTGCGGCAGCGGATCGGCAACCGGCGGCGAAATGCCCTGTCCCTCTAGCACCGCCCGCGCGCCTTTGATGGTATAGCCCTCGCGGTGGACAAGCCGATTGATTTGTTCGGTCAAGCGCACATCTTCGGGCCGGTAATAGCGCCTGCTGCCCCCGCGCTTCAGCGGCTTGAGCATCGGGAATTGTTCTTCCCAATAGCGCAGCACATGCTGACGAACGCCCAGCGCTTCGGCCAGTTCGCCGATGGTGCGTAAGGCTTCCGGCGCTTTACCGTCTGCGAACAGCGTAGGCGCGCGCAGATCGCTCATGCGCCCGCGACGCGGTCCTTCAGCATCTGGCTGGCGCGGAAAGTCATCACACGACGCGGCGTGATCGGCACTTCGACCCCGGTTTTGGGATTGCGCCCAACCCGCTGTGATTTGTCACGTAACAGGAAGGTGCCGAAGCCCGAAACCTTCACGTTCTCGCCCGCTTCCATCGCATCGCTCATCAGGTTGAGTATCGATTCAACCAGTGTCAGCGATTCAGCTCGAGACAACCCAACCTTGCGGTTGATTGCATCAGCCAGATCAGCGCGCGTTAATGTGCTCATGGAGCGCATTTTTGCCCCTTTCCCCCAAAGTGACGACCCCACCGCTATGATATGCCATTTACCACAAAACGCAATGCAATCGTGCGGCAATCCATTGAGGCACAAGGAAATGCCTTGATTTGGGACGCTGGCTAAATACGCAGCAGGCTTGCGCCCCAGGTAAAGCCGCCGCCCATTGCCTCGAGCATAACCAGTTGGCCAGGCTTGATCCGCCCATCGCGCACCGCGACATCAAGCGCCAGCGGCACCGATGCGGCGGAGGTATTGGCGTGGCGATCGACTGTAACAATGACCTTTTTAGGCGGCAGACCGAGCTTGCGGGCGGTGGCATCAAGGATGCGCGCATTGGCCTGATGCGGCACGACCCAGTCGATTTCCTGAGCAGTTATTTCAGCGATTTCAATAACTTCACGCAAGACTTCGGCCAAATTGGTGACCGCGTGCTTGAACACTTCCTTGCCGCGCATCCGCACCTTTCCGACCGTCCCCGTGCTGGACGGACCGCCATCGACAAAGAGCAATTCGTTATGCGCGCCGTCAGCATGCAGCTTGGTGGCGATTACTCCGGGCGCGTCGGGATCATCGCTTTCACGTGCTTCCAGAATGATCGCTCCCGCCCCGTCACCGAAAAGGACGCAAGTTGTGCGATCTTCCCAATCGAGGATGCGGCTGAAAGTTTCTGCGCCGATTATCAGCGCCCGAGTCGCCATTCCGGTCTTGAGCATCGAGTCGGCAATGCCGAGCGCGTATAAAAAGCCCGAACACACCGCCGCGACATCAAATGCAATTCCGCCATTACAGCCGAGCGCGGCCTGAACCGTCGTAGCGGTCGCTGGAAAGGTCTGGTCCGGTGTGGCGGTTGCCAGCACGATCAGGTCGATCGTTTTGGCATCGATACCCGCCGCCGCAATCGCCTCACGCGCTGCGGCAGTAGCCAGACTGGAGGTGGTTTCGTCGTCCCCGGCGAGGTAGCGGCTGCGGATGCCGGTACGCTCGACGATCCATTCGTCGGTCGTATCGACCATCTTGGCCATCTCGGCATTGTCGACCCGCCGCTTCGGCAGCGCCGATCCGGTTCCGATCAGGACTGAACGGCGGCTCATGATGCGGAATCCTTGGTGCGGCTGCGCGTCTGGCGCAGGCTGTCAGCCCCGACCTGAGCAAGGTCAGCCTTGATGCGGTCGGTGAGGTTGTCTTCGAGCAAACGCGCCGCCACGGCGACAGCATTGGCGACTCCGGCGACGCTGGCACTGCCGTGGCTTTTGACGACGACGCCGTCCAGCCCGAGGAACACCGCCCCGTTGTGGTTGTTTGGATCGAGGTGATGCTTGAGCAGTTCAGTCGCAGGGCGCGAGATCAGGAAACCGAACTTTGAGCGCAGCGAACTGGCAAAGCTGCGGCGCAGCAGATCGGCCACGAAACGGGCGGTACCTTCGACTGCTTTCAGCGCGATGTTGCCCGAAAATCCGTCCGTCACCACCACATCGACGTCACCGCGGCAAATCTTGTCCGCCTCGGTGAAACCGTCAAACGACAGCGCCAGCTCATTCGATGCGATCTTGAGCTGGCCCGCCGCATCGCGCAGCACTTCGGTGCCCTTGTTGTCTTCGGTGCCAATGTTGAGCAGCCGCACCCGCGGCTCATCCAGACCGGTTACGATCCGCGAATAGGCCGCGCCCATAATCGAGAACTGCACCAGATTGCGGGCATCGCATTCGGTGTTGGCGCCCAGATCGAGCATGACGACGTCGTTCTTGCCGAGTGTCGGCAACAGGCCCGCCAGCGCCGGGCGATCAATTCCTGGCATGGTGCGCAGCGCGACTTTGGCAATGGCCATCAGTGCGCCAGTATTGCCGCCGCTGACTGCAGCCCCGGCCTTGCCGGTTTTGACCGCGTTTACAGCCATCCCCATCGAGGTATTTTTGGCGCGGCGCAGCGCTTGGCTCGGCTTGTCCTCGCCGCTGATAACTTCGCTGGCGTGGAGAATTTCCGAGGCGGCGCGCAGATTGGGGTGATTTTCGAGCGCCGCCTTGATCTGCGTTTCATCGCCGACCAGCAGGAAGTGGAAGCGATCATGACGGCGGCGGGCCAAAGCCGCGCCTTCGATCATGACTCGCACGCCTTCATCACCGCCCATCGCATCGATAGCGATACGCGGCAGGCTCATCCCCCCAATACTCCCTTGATCGGACGAAACGCCCGGCAACCCTTGACGGGCTTTACAGTCCGACCGCGATGATTTCGCGACCATTATAGTGACCACAGCTGTTGCACATGTGGTGCGGGCGCTTCAGTTCACCACAGTTTGAACATTCATGGAATGCGTCTGGCGACAGCGCATCATGGCTGCGGCGCATGCCCCGGCGGGACGGTGAAGTTTTACGTTTTGGGACAGCCATCTCGGCACCTGTTCCTGAAATCTGTTATTTGGCAATGAACCATCCGGAACACATGACGTGTCCGGCGGCTGCGAAGGCGCGCCTATAACTGATTTAACGTGCGTTGCAAGCATTGGCGGGATAGCAATCGCAACGACACGAAAACGGGCCACAAAACGGGGAACTTTATGAACGTATTATTGCCTACAACAATGTGCCTGACAGCCGCGGGTTTGGTCATCAATTTCTGGCTGACCATGCGGGTTGGCAAGGCGCGTCATCAGATTGGCCTATCTTTTGGTGACGGCGGCAATGAAATGGTTGCGCGGCGGATGCGGGCGCAATTGAACTTTGCCGAACAAGTGCCGCTGACACTGATCCTGATCGGTGTAGTCGAACTGGCCGGCAAGGGCGGCGTCTGGCTTGCTCCGCTGGGCGCGGTATTCATGCTGGGCCGAATCGCCCACGGCATCGGCATGGATGGCGCATTTAAAGCTGGTCGGCCCATCGGCATGTTAACCGGCATGGTCACGCAACTGACGCTGGTGGTGGTCGCGGTGCTGACTTCGCTCGGCAAGATGTGAGGCTTGATTTCCTCCCCTTCGCCGGGGGAGGAACTTTGCTCACCTGTAACGCTTGTCGGCGACGAAGGGATTCGTCTGCCGCTCGTGGCCGAAAGTGCTGGTTTCGCCGTGCCCCGGAATGAACGTCACATCATCACCCAAGGGCCACAGCTTGCCAGTGATCGAATCAAGCAAGTCTTGATGATTGCCGCGCGGAAAATCGGTGCGGCCGATTGATCCCTTGAACAGCACGTCGCCAACCGTCGCCAGTCGCGATTCGGGGTGGAAGAACACGACATGGCCGGGCGTGTGGCCGGGGCAGTGGATCACATCCATCTCGATCTCGCCAAAGCGCACGGTGTCGCCGTCGACCAGCCAGCGGTCCGGTTCAAAACTCTCGCCTTCCAGGCCATACCGCTTGGCGGGGTCGTCGAGTTGCTCGATCCAGAAGCGGTCGTCCTGATGCGGACCTTCGATGGGTACGCCCAGATCGCGCGCCAGCACGCCTGCCATGCCGCAGTGATCCATATGGCCGTGCGTGACGAGGATCTTTTCGACGGTAATCCCCGCCCTTTCAATTGCCAGCTTCAACCGGTCGAGATCGCCGCCGGGATCGACCAGCACTCCGCGCATGGTTTTGGTACACCACAGCAGCGAGCAGTTCTGCTCAAACGGGGTAACGGGCACGATTGCGGCGCGCATGGGCAGGGTGTGGGTGGCGGATTGGGTTTCGGTCATGGCCACGAAATGGCGTTATGAGCCGCGATAATCAAGCCGCTGTCAAAAGCACCATTAAAGTCGGCCGCTTTTCCACACCACCCGGCCAATCACCGCGACGTCCTCCGGCGGCAGTTCGATTGAGCGATAGGCGGGGTTTTCGCTTTCAAGCACCAGGAGGCCGGGCAAGCCCGATTGCAGCCTCTTGACCATCAGCGCATCGCCAACGCGGATCACGTGGATGCCATCACGCAGCGGGCGCGGCGTGCGGTCGACGAGGATTTCGTCGCCATCGCGCAGCAGCGGCTCCATCGAATCGCCCGCAACATTGATCGCGCTCAGCATCGCTGGGTCAAAGCCCTGACTGCGCAGCCAGCGGGTGGAAAAGCGGAAGGCGTCCACCGGTTGCTCGTCGTGCGTGAATGCGCCCGGGCCGGCAGACGCGCCAAGCGGCAGGCGCGGTACTTCGACCCAGTCCGCACGGCGGGAGCCTGAGGAATCCCGGCCCGGGGCAACGGATTTTTCCTCCGGTGCGCCCAGTTCCGACTCGTCTATACCGAAGAACGCCGCCAGCGTCCGGCGGTCATTCTCCTCCAGCTTGCGCGGGCTGCCCTTGCGGACATACTGCTGCAAATAGCTGGAATTACGCCCCAATAGTGCGGAAAGCCGAGACAGGCTGACGCCCCTCTCTTCGGACAACGCCAGCAATCGCGCTCGGGGATCGGTTTTCATCATGAATCTTTCATACACATAGGATTTTTCCTAGACAAGTAGGATTTGCGCCGCCACCTAAAGATTATTCCTATGACGAATCGCCAAGCGGGGGGTGCGAATGCTGATACGCCGAATTGAGACCTTTCTACGCGACACCGGCATGCCGTGGACCAAGTTCGGGCGACTGGCGGCGCATGACCCGCGCTTTGTCGGCGACCTGCGCAACGGCCGCTTACCCCGCGCCGCGACTTCGGAACGGGTGGAACATTTCATGAACACATATCGGGAGAGCAACCATGCAGTTTGATCCACACAGCAGCCGCGAAATGCAGGCCATCGTTCGGACGGCCAAGCCCCGGCGCGCTAGGGGCAACTGGGCCAGAGCGATCGAGGCGCTGCTGGCACTGGGCAAAGGCCACGCCGAACTGCTCCGTCATGCCGAACGCCCATGGGCCAGCGCCACCTTCACCGGCAGCCGCCATACCGCTGCGCTGTCATTCTCAGGCGCGGAGGCGCTGGCAGCGGGCGAACGCTTTGTCGCCGAACTGCCCGATCACGAATTCACCATCCCCGGCCAGCTGGTGGCCGATGCTGCGATCACCGAGGTGAGCATGACCATGTTGCCCGAACCGGTGCTGATGGTGGAGGTGGAATTGCTGCTGCTGGACGATGCTTGATCGGTGCCGGGTGATAGTCTGGCGGACTATTCCCCTACCGCCTGCGTTCAATTTCATTGCGCGCGGCGTCCATCAGAAACGCGCTGCGCGTCAGCAAGCGTTCGGTCGCCGCGCGGTCGATAGCATCGAGCATCCCGCGATCCAGCGAAATGTTGGCGCGCACCATTTTTCCGGTGCGCTGGATACGCGGAACCGCGACGATAAAGGCGCCCTCCGCCAGATCGGTGGCGGCCAGCACACGGATTTCTTCTAACCCGCTAGGCGTGACATCTGCCGCATCTTCAAACCACAATTCCAACGCCTCACAGGCATGGGGCAGTACGTCCTCAATTTCATCCGCCGCCGAGAAGCAACCGGGAAGATCGGGGAAGCTGACCCCAAACGCGCTATCCAGATCCTTGTGCACAATCGCGTAGAAATATTGCATGTCACTCCTCCATCCGCGCGCCGCCAGTTATTCCCAACCAGCCATGCGGGCAATGTTGCGCGCAGTACCCAGCGGCAGGTCGCGCTTTGGGTGCGGGACGATCACCGTTCTATCACCATTGCGGAATTTATGATGCGAACCCTTGCTGCCAATCAGCACAAAGCCTTCTGCCATCAACCGCTTGACGATTTTACGACTATCTCGCTCTATGTGCATATATTTGCGCATTTTCGCATGAGTGTCAAGGAATTTTGCGTAAATTTTTGCGCAACGGCGATCAACTGAGCTTCCAATCCCAGCCGAGGGGATCGCCGTCCATGACTTCGACGCCCTTCGCCGCCAGTTCATCGCGCAAGGCGTCGGAGGTGGCGAAATCCTTGGCGGCGCGGGCCTCCTTGCGGGCGGCGAGGATGGATTCGATTTCTGGCTCGGTGATCGTCGCGGATTTGGGGCGGATGCGGAGGTCGGAACGGGTTAGCGTGAGGAGGTTAAGTCCGAGAACGGCATCCATCAACGCCATAGTTTTGAGCTTCTTTTCAGCAGAGACCTTAATACTCAAAAGCCCTTCCGTAACAGTAAGAGCTTGAGGCGTATTCAGATCGTCAGAGATAGCCGTCTCAAATTCCGGAAGAATGGCGCAGAAAACCTGTTCGCCTGCTTGGCTAGGCATCGTTGAATCGGTGCCATCCCTCAAATTGCTGCATCCCATGACCAACCGCTTCAACCTAGTCAGCGCTGCCCCCAGCCCCTCCCACGAAAACTCCAACTCACTCCGATAATGCGCCTGCAGGCACATCATCCGGTAGGCCAGCGGGTGATAACCCTTATCAATCAACAGTTGCAGACGCAGAAACTCACCCGATGATTTGCTCATCTTGCCAGAGCGTTCC
>JBDUBN010000365.1:0-3179 GCA_040004085.1 Novosphingobium sp. | reverse complement strand
CGGTGGACCGGCTTCAGCCCGTCGCGCAGATCGGGAAGTGAACGCGCGGTGATCGTCGACAGCGCATAGACCAGATAGCGCTCTGACAGCGCCGCATCGAATGGCGCATCGACGATGGCGTCGAAGGGATCGGGTTCGGTAGTGATGGTGACCATGTTGCGCAGGCACTAGCAGGTGGGAATTCGAACCGCCAAGGGTCAGCGGCGCTGCATGTCCCGGCTTTCCCCCGGAATTCGTACTTCGATGCCATCGAGTTCGTCAGTTAGCACGATCTGGCACGACAAGCGGCTGGTGCGGGTGACATCGGCGGCAAGGTCGAGCATGTCTTCCTCGTCTTCGCTGGCGTGCGCAAGTTTGCCGAACCAGTCCGCCGCAATCACGACATGGCAGGTGGAGCAGGCCATCTGGCCTTCACACGTACCCTCAAGCGCCATGCCAGCGCCCTGGGCCAATTCGAGCAAGCGAGTACCCGGCGCGGCGTTTGCCGTCACCTTGTCACCATTTGCGGTTATGAAACAGACATTTACCACGCGTTTTACACTCCCTGCGCCGCTGCGGCAGCGTTCAAAATTGCGCAGGCATCCTCTATTTCCCGAAGTGTTGTATAACGGCCAAATCCAAGTCGAACAGAACTTTTGATTGCGGTGTCATTCAGGCCAAGCGCTTTGAGCACGTGGCTGGGGCGGCCGCTGCCGCTGGCACAGGCGGAACCTGCTGAAAACGCGAGATTGCGGCAGTCTGACATCAGGCGCGCTACGTCCAGACCGTCGCGCCGAATGTTGAGGTTGCCGAGCCAGCGGGCGTCAGCACTGCCGTTAAGCTGCCACAAGGGCAGGTTTGCACGGGCGTTTGCCCACAGTAGCGCGACGTGTGCCGTATCGGCCTCCATGCTCGCCCCAGCCAGCGCCGCCGCCGCGCCGAACCCGGCACAAAGCGCGGGGCTCAGCGTGCCGGAGCGCAAGCCGCCCTCCTGCCCGCCGCCGAACATGACCGGCGACAGGTCGACACCATCGCGAATCCACAAAGCGCCGATGCCTTTAGGACCGTAGATCTTGTGCGCACTGATCGCGATCATGTCGGCGTGGGCTGGGGCTTCGGTTTTGCCAAAGCCTTGCACGGCATCGCAGAGAAACAGCGCCCCGGCAGCATGCGCGGCGCGGGCGAGTGCGTCGACCGGCTGGATGGTGCCAATCTCGTTATTCACCTGCATCACCGCGACCAGATCGGTGCCTGCCGGGATTGGCGTGGCCGGATTGAGCAACCCGTCCGAGCCGACTTCCAGCATGTGAACCGAGGCTCCGCTGCCGGATGCGGTGTCCAGAACGGCGGCATGTTCTATATTGGAAACAGCTATTTGTCGTGGTTTCCTCCCAAGAATTGCGAGGTTCAGCGCCTCGGTCGCGCCGCTGGTGAATATAGCCCGTCCACCCGGCGGCAATAACGCGGCGACGCGGTCGCGGGCGACTTCGACCGCGGCGGCCGCAGCGCGGCCCGGGCGGTGCGGGCTATGCGGATTGGCGAAGCCTGAACCTTCAGGCCCGGTCAGCCACGGCAACATCGCCTCACGCGCTTCGGGGGCGAGCGGCGTGGTGGCTTGGTAATCGAGATAGATCATGCGGCGGCCCGGCCCTTAGCGAGGCTGGTCCATGCGGCGATGAACCGGTCGATTTCCTCGGAAGTGGTTTCCCGGCCAATGCTGACGCGGATCACTTCGCTTGCTGCCTGATAGCCCATGGCGTCCAGCACGTGACTGGTCTTGAGGCTGCCCGACGAGCAGGCACTACCAGCGGAAACCGCGATGTTCATGCCGTCAAAGCGGATCAATTGCGCCGAGGCGGACATGCCGGGCATGCGGTAAGCGGCGATGCTGGCGATGCGCGGGCTGGCTGCGGCGACCACTTCTCCGCCGACTGCTACAATGGCAGCGTCAAGCTTGCCGCGCAGCCGCACCGCCTCGCCCAGCCAGTCCGAACCGGCCTCGAGCGCCGCCACCATGCCCAGTGCGCCGGGCATATTCTCCGTGCCGCCGCGATAGCCGCGCTCTTGGCCGCCTGTCGGGTGAAGTAAGCCCCAGTCGCGAACCAGCAGCGCGCCAATGCCGATGGGCCCGCCGAACTTGTGAGCGGATATGGCAATCAGGTCGGCGTCGGGCAGCGGGAGTTTGCCAGCGGTTTGCGCGCAATCGGCCAGCAATAGCCCCCCTGCTGAGCGTACCGCCTGTGCCATCTGGCTGATCGGCTGGATTACTCCGGTTTCATTGTTGGCATGTTGTACTGCGACCAGACCGGCCAATGCCCTTGCTTCCGGATCAAGCAGCCCCGCACCATCACAAGGCAACCGCACAGCGTTACCGGCAAGGCGCAGAACCGCTTCATGTTCCACCTCAGAAACGGCAACCAACGGATTGATAGAGCGGGATATCGCCAGCGACAAAGCCTCGCTCGCTCCCGACGTGAAGATCACCTCCCCCTTCCATCCAAGCGCCGCCTTAACCCGCGCGCGTGCATCTTCCAGCGCGGCGCGCGCCGCTCGTCCGGCGCGGTGCGGGCTGGATGGATTGGCCCAGATGTCGAAACCAAATGCCATTGCTTCGCGCGCGGCGGGCAGCAGCGGCGTGGTCGCGGCGTGGTCAAGATAGATCGAATTGGCGGTCATAGTCGCAAAACATTGCTTTCGTGGCTTTGGTTTCTATATAGCGCCTGCTTCCCTATCACAGCCCCGATCGTTCCGGGCACCCGCAATTGTCGCGGTGCCGGTGCGGCGAGGCATTACAGCCAGGTTGTTCGCCCATGCCCGCAGTCATTTTCCCCGGTCCCGAAGGTCGCCTTGAGGGCCGGTTCCAGCCGTCTTCACGTCCGCGCGCACCGGTCGCGATGATCCTGCACCCGCACCCGCAGGCAGGTGGCACGATGAATGATCGCATTACCCAAGCGATGTACAAGACGTTCGTCAATCGCGGTTTTGCCACCTTGCGGTTCAACTTTCGCGGTGTCGGGCGCAGTCAGGGCAGCTTTGACAACGGGATCGGCGAACTGTCCGATGCCGCGTCGGCACTCGATTGGGTACAGTCAATCCATCCCGAGGCGCAGACCACGTGGATCGCCGGTTACAGCTTCGGCGCGCTGATCGGCATGCAGTTGCTGATGCGCCGCCCGGAAATTCGCGGCTTCATCTCGGTC
>JBDUBN010000364.1:0-3181 GCA_040004085.1 Novosphingobium sp. | reverse complement strand
CGAGAACCGCCTGAATGCCGTCCTCATAGGTCAGGATCACTGCACCTTGGTATAACAGGGTCCATGGCTTGCGCTGGATCACTACCAAGTAATGCCGCCAGTCATAGATGATCCGCCCGGGCAGGTGATGGGAACGCGCGATGGTCCGGCCATGTTCGCACAGGATGCGGCCTTCGGCGGCGATGACGATCCGCTCGGGGCAGACCCGAAGGCTGCCTGGCCGGTTGGCTAAAAAGGCTGGTACGCTGTAGTGGTTGCGCTCCAACGTCACCAGACAGGTCGGCGACACCCTAATACCGCATTTTTCTCTCGATCATGTCGGGGTAGGTGGATAAATCGGAGTTAGCCGGTACGCTTGCGGCGCCTGGTAAGCGGGCGGCGGCAGGAAGAAGGCATTGCGCATGACGATGACCACATGAACATGACGATTGACCGCGACGGCCACTATTCCACGTTGGCGGCGGCACGCTGGTCATGACGCGCACACTTGCGGGGCGTCAGGTCAATCCGATCGGTCTGGGCTGCATGGGGTTGAGCCACGGCTATGGCTCGGCCCCATCGCCGCAGGACAGCGCGCGCCTTTTGAATCGTTCGCTTGATCTGGGGTACGATCATCTGGACACCGCCAATATCTATGGCGCGGGCAAGAATGAGGAACTGATCGGCGGGGCTGTGGCGCACCGGCGGCAGGAGTTTTTCCTCGCCTCAAAAACCGGAATCCTGTTCGACGGTTTGAAGCGTGGGACGGATTGCCATCCAGAGTCCATTCTCAAGTCACTCGACGGCAGTCTGCAGCGGTTGAGAACCGACCATCTCGATCTTTTTTACATGCACCGGTTTGATTTCAAAGTGCCGATTGCCGATTCCGTAGGCGCGATGGTGCGGGCGATTGAGGCGGGCAAGATCAAAGGCTACGGCGTTTCGGAATGGTCCTCGGCCCATATCCGTGAGGCGCATGCCGTTCACCCCATGGCTGCCGTGCAGACCGAATACTCGCTGTGGACGCGCGTCGTCGAACTGGGGGTGCTGGCCACCACGGCTGAACTTGGCATAGCGCTGGTCGCGTTCTCGCCAGTTGGACGCGGCGCGCTATGCGGCGAGTTCCGCGATCCGGCGACCTTGGGCGAGCGGGACATCCGTTATAGCCACCCGCGCTTCAATGCCGAGAATTGGCCGAAAAACTCTGCTTTAATCGAGCAATTCCTCGCACTTGCGGCGCGTTCCGGGGTGACCCCCGCGCAACTGGCCCTCGCCTGGGTCATGGCGCAGGGCGGCCACGTTCACGCAATTCCGGGGACGACAAAGTTCGATCACCTTGAGGAAAACCTCGCCGCTGCGCGCCTGACGGTTCCCGCATCGGTGCTGGCCGAGGCGGACGCGCTGATCAACCAGGGCACCGTTTCGGGCCATCGCTATCCCGCACCGATGCGCAAGACGATCGACACCGAAGACTTCACAGACGAATAGCGTTTTCGGGCGACCGCGCGCGGAACCATGGCACCAACCGGGCGATGGCCTCCTCGATCAGCGGGGTCGACACGGCAAAGCTGAACCGGATGAAGCGGCCGCCGTCGACCGGGTCAAAATCGATCCCCGGTGCGGTGGCGACGCCGGTCTCGCGCAGCAATGCCTCGCACAGGGCCAGACTGTCGTCAGTCAGGTGGCCGACATCGGCATAGATATAAAACGCCCCATCGGGCGGTGCGATCCGGGTCAGGCCCATCGCAGGCAGTGCCGCCAGCAGCAGGTCGCGATTGCGCGCGTAAGTCTGGATATGGCCGTCCAGCTCCTCCCCGCAATCGAACGCCACCAGCCCGGCATGCTGGGCCAGCACCGGCGGGGTGAGAAACATGTTGCCCATCCGCGCCCGCGCTGCCGGGATCAGCTCGGGCGGCACGATCAGCCAGCCCAGCCGCCAGCCCGCCATGCTGAAGTACTTGGAAAAGCTGTTGACGATGAGCGCATCGGCTGCGTTCTGGAGCATCGAGGTGGCAGGGGCACCATAAGACAGGCCATGGTAGATTTCGTCCGAAATCACCCGAATGCCGCGCGCCGCACACACAGCGGCAATGCGCGCCAGCTCGTCAGGCGCGATGATCGTGCCGGTGGGGTTGGCCGGACTGGCAAGGATCAGGCCGTCGGGTGCGGAATCAAGCGCCGCCAGCGCCGCCGCCGTCACCTGAAAGCGCTCCTCAGGCCCGCAGGCAAATTCAACCGGTTCCAGATACATCGAGCGCAGCGTGCCGCGATAGGCAACATAGCCCGGCCGCGCCACCGCTACCCGCGCGCCGGGGCGGAACAGGCATGACAGCGCCAGCACCAGTGCGGGCGAGGCTCCACAAGTCAGGATCACCTGTTCCCGGTCCACAGAAACGCCATAAGTGTCGTGATAATGGCGCGCTATCCGGTCCTTGAGCGCTGTGCTTTCCCAGTATCCCATCGGATCGCTGTCCAGCACCAGCCGCGCCCTGGCGATGGCCGCCGCCGGAGCGCCCGTGGAGGGTTGGCCGAACTCCATATGGATCACATCCATCCCGCCCTCGGCAAGATCGTGCGCAAGCCGGCTCAGGGCGATGGCGTGGAAGGGTTCAACGTCGGCGATCATGGTTCGGTGCTATAGTGACACGGCATCTGGTACAAGTCAGGGAGGCGGCGAGGGGCACTAAACTTCCAGCACCACCTCCACTACATCGCCGTCGCCAATCCCTTCCGCCTTGCGCACCGATGCCTTGACCGGCAGCAACCACCCCTGTTCCCGCGAAGGAAATACCGAGGTGCTGAACGCGGTGGCACCGATCCTGGCGGTAACCTTCAGCGAGCCAAAACCAGCGCGCCGCCCGCCTTCCAGCCGCCGCATCAGCGCTGTGCCAGACAATGCTTCCCCCGCCTTGCCGTCGATAATCACAAAGAACCACGCCGCCCCGTTCCCGCCGGTCCAGCGCGTAAGGATACCAGTGTGCTTGATCCGCTCGCTGTTCGTCACACCCTACCCTTGAATTGCGCCGATTTCATCCGCCACACCTTGTCACGCGCAACCTCCTTGCGGAACCCCCTTCATCCCGCTAGGGCGCTCACCTTCCAGTGCATGCGGAGCGGTGGCCGAGTGGTCGAAGGCGCTCGCCTGGAAAGTGAGTATGGGCCAAAAGCTCATCCAGGGTTCGAATCCCTGCCGCTCCGCCAC
>JBDUBN010000363.1:0-3184 GCA_040004085.1 Novosphingobium sp. | reverse complement strand
CCCCCATCAATACCCCATCAAGCTCAGCACTTCCTTGCGGCTGCGCGAATCGTCGAGGAAACAGCCCAGCAACCGGCTGGTGACCATGCCGACACCGGGAGTGCGCACGCCGCGCCCGGTCATGCAGCCGTGCTGCGCCTCGATCACCACCGCCACGCCGTCCGGTTTGAGATTGTCCCAGATGCACTGCGCAACCTCGGCTGTAAGCCGCTCCTGAATCTGCAAACGCTGGGCAAAGCCGTGCAGAACGCGGGCCAGTT
The DNA here is from genome assembly GCA_040004085.1 of Novosphingobium sp. Taxonomy (GTDB): domain Bacteria; phylum Pseudomonadota; class Alphaproteobacteria; order Sphingomonadales; family Sphingomonadaceae; genus Novosphingobium. The sequence goes on along the minus strand of JBDUBN010000363.1, from coordinate 2,924 downwards.
TTGATATGCCGACTACAGAATCGCGCGGCATATAGGCGATCGAGGCCTTGCCGATGATCGGCGCCATGTGGTGTTCGCAGTGCGACTGGAACGGAATGTCCTTCAACAAAACCAGTTCGTTATAGCCACCAACTTCCTCAAACTGACGGCTGAGGTGAGTGGCCGGGTCCTCCAGATAACCTTGGCAGTATTCCTTCCACGCGCGCCCGACGCGCGCAGGGGTGTCGAGCAGACCTTCGCGCTCCGGATCGTCGCCGGACCAGCGGATCAGCGTACGAATCGCATCCTGCACTTCATCGGGAACCGCCAACTTGGCCGTGTTGGGCGTGATGGTGTAATCATCGTCGTGGTCGTGATCGTGAGCCATCCGGCATCTCTCTCTTCTATTTAGGTCGGCGCAGGATTCCACCGCGCCGGAACAGACCCCGACGCCTGCGCATCGGTTCAAACATTTCGCCCGCTGTCTCAGGATCAAGCAGCGTGCTGTCGGCAACCGCCTTTTCCCGTTCGCTCAAGGGCCGCAAGTGAAAAAGTTCCAGCCGCTTGCCCCAGTGCGGTAGGCGACTGATCATTTCGGCCATCGAACCATGCTTTTCAAGTCCTTGGTCAACCGCCTCGTCAACGACGCCACAATGCTCGGCCAGCAAGCGCACCCGCAGCCGCCGGATCGCCGCGCGCACCTCGTCCCGGTTATTGGCCGGACGGGCGGCATCGATGAACAGGTCAGCCTCGGTATCCAGTCCCATCGACCGGTTGTTCATATTAGCCGAGCCAACGCGCAGTAGTTCATCGTCGACTATCAACAACTTGGCATGGACATAGATCGGCGTGCCCCCGGCAGTAAAGGGAACGAACACGTGCAGGCGCCGCTGCGGATCCGAGTCGCCCACCGCGTGCAGCAACCGCACTCGCGCGGTGTCCATGGAGGCCTGTTGCAGCCAGCCGTCCGCCGTCAACGGGCTGATCAGCACAATCTCTGGCGGGTCAGGCTGAGCAAGCCGGATAGCCATTGCCTCCGCGATCCGGCGAGAGGCGAAATACTGGCTTTCGGCATAGATGAAGCGTCGAGCGCCCGCGATCTGGCGGACGAACAGTTCCTCGATCTCGCGCACTTCCGGGTCGCCCGCGTATTTGGCGACAGTGCGGGCGATGCCCACTTCCACATCGCGGAATTCCGCGCGCAGAAAGTGGGGCCAAGGGGTTTTCTCTTGCGGTGCGCAAGGTTTTAGCGGCGCCCCGCCCGCCCTTTGCCAACGCGCCCGCCCCAGATCGCCGAGTGCCCGAGCAGCGTCACCCTCAACCATCATCGTCACATCATGCCACGGCGCATAGGGCTTGCCGTTTGGCCGCATACGTCCGGGGTCGTCGTCCAGATGTTCCGGGGTGTCCCAGCGGTCAGTCGTCATGTCGATGCCGCCGCAGACTGCAAAGCGATCGTCGATAACGACGATCTTCTGATGATGGCTGCACCCCAGCGGATGTGCGCTGTCGAACTTGAAATCCACGCCGCTCGTCCACCACCAGCGCATCAGATCAATGATCATCGACCCACGAAAGACGAACTTCAGCGCGCCGAAATTCCACTTGAGGACCCGCACCTGCAACGCGCGGTTGCGCTTGACCAGCCAGACCACGAATGCCCCCAGTCGCGCTGGCTGACGCGAGCGGTCGGGCCGGTTCCACCAGCGCCGCCCCGGCCCCAGTCGCACCCGCGTGTCAAAATCCCACCCCAGCATGAAAATGCGCTGGCGGGCGCGCAGCATCGCCGCTTGGGTCAGTTCGAAATAAGCAGCCGCGTCCACAACTACATGCGCGCGCGTGGCCATGGCGTATTGCCAGGTGTCGCCAGTTTCTCCGGCCTCGGCACCGCTCTCCGGTTCCGATCCGTTGCTAGGCTCCGGTCTGTTGTCTGGTTTCAGATCAGGCGGCATGGCACCGTCCAATAGCGTTGCCGGGCCGCAACCTGGCAAATTGCCTACTGATCGTCCGGTTACCAGCCCGCACCGCGTCTCCCTTCTCGATTTGTCGCAATATCGGCCCGGATCATCGGCGCTTGGGTTGTCTTGTGCAAGGGAGTCGCCATCAAAGAGTGGCACGGTTTTCCATCCCCCCGGAGATCGGCATTTATCGTCGGATCGGCGAAGTTCGAGCACCGTTCACAGAGTGAATCGTGCCCTGTTGTCGCGCCCTGATCCCGCGAGCTTTAACCGGACTGCCGCTTGTGCGGCTACGTGTTCATAACAAAGGGTTGTTATTATGCTTCGTAATACATTGATTGTCGGCCTTCTGGTCGCCTCATCTGCGCCTGCTCTTGCCGCTCCGCACGGACCGGCAAAGGCAAATGCATCTGCTACGGTTGCTGCTCCGGCGGCTACTCCAGCGGTTGCCGAACCTGCGCCTGCCCCGGCTGCTGCTCCGGCGGCTACCACGACCGCGGATGCAACCGCCAGCGCGCCCGCTGCTACTGCGCCCACTGCTACGGCTCCAGAAGCTACAACTGCGGCCTCTGCAACGGCATACACCACCACCGAAACCAAGCTCGGTACGCTGCTTGACGATCCTGCCGCCAAGGCAATTGTCGACAAGTACATTCCGGGTCTGAGCGCCAGCCCGCAAATCGATATGGCTCGCGGCATGACGCTCAAGCAGATCCAGGCCCTGGCCCCCACCAGCGTCAAGGATGAGCAATTGGCGCAGGTCCAGACCGAACTGGCAAAGCTTTCGGCTCACGGTTGATACTAGATCCGGCCCGCCTCTCCCGGCGGGCCGGACTCCAGATTGTTTTCTGACTGACATTACACCCGTATGATCAATATTTCTTGCCGATCTCGAACCCGAATTGCTGTGGCTTGATCGGATTGACGCGCGTAAACCGGGCGCACGTTGATGGTATGCAGACGTTAGGTCTGATGATGCCGCCCTCG
>JBDUBN010000362.1:0-3188 GCA_040004085.1 Novosphingobium sp. | reverse complement strand
TTCTCTTTACGGATGGTCTCTGTGAAGCTTCACGTGCCGATGGGACGCCCTTCGCCATCCCTGACGATCAACCACCACCGCCGCCGCTTGATGTGCCCGAAGACACCCGCGACGCGACAATCTACCTCACGCTGCCCGCCGCACAAGGCGGGGCGCAGGAGTTTGCAGACGATGGTGAAGCAGGTCCGGAAATCCGCTTCCTTGTCGAGGAAAACGAAGTAGCCGATTGTTTTTCCAGCGAACGCAGCCGTGAACCGCTCGAACTGGCCCGCCCCAATCTGAAGTTCGGCGTCACCCGCGATCAGACTTACGGCCGCATCCTGTGCGGGTTGGCGCATGTGCGGGAAATTCAATCCAAGCGGGTCATGTTCGATGACCGCTATATCCCGCCCGCGCAGGACATTTCCGCCTCGCGTCCGCTGAAACACGGGCTGGCCGACATTCTGGGCCGCTGCGACCAGCGCGCCGGGGAACTGGCCCTGCGCGCGGTTGAGGCGACTGACGGTGGCGCGGAGACCTTCGCCAGCTTCCTGCTGCTCCAGGCGCTGAACCGCTGGATTCCGGTGCTCACCCATCTCGACAGCCTGCCAGTGGTCCATCCCGAACGCCTGTTCGAACAGCTCGCCAGTTTGGCGGGGGAAATCGCCACCTTGGTGAAGGCGGAACGCCGCGCCCCGGTCATGCCCGCTTACGATCACGAAAACCTGCGCGGTTCGTTCGAGCCGCTGTTCGACCTTCTGCAAACCATGCTGGCGGCGGTGTTCGATCGATCAGCGGTGCAATTGCCGCTGGATCAGGCCGGGACGGCGGCGTGGATTTCGCCGATTGTCGACCGCAGCCTCTACCAGTCCGGCTATTTCTATCTGGCGGTGCGCGCCGCCGCTTCGGTCGATGAAGTGCGGCAGAACTTCCCCGCCGTGGCCAAGTTTGGCGCGGTCGAGCGGATGCGGCAGATCGTCGATTCGGCGCTGCCCGGCGTGCCGCTGCGCCACACCCCAACCCCGCCGCCGCAGCTGCGGGTGCTGCCGGGCTATGTCTATTTCGAACTTGATCGTGGCGCGCCGGATTGGCGCGATTTCGCCACGTCAACCGCACTGGGCCTGCACGTTGCGGGCGATTGGCCGCAGCTCGCGATGGAGCTGTGGTGCGTCAAAAAGGCATCGAGATGAGCGGCGACGGTTCTTCAGACGGCGGCGGCAACCGCACGGTTTTTCGCCCCAGCCCGCTGGCAGGAATTCGTCCAGCCCAGCCCGCTGCGCCGCCCGCGCCGCCGCCAGCCGGAGGCGGTTTCGCGCCGCCCCCTGCATTTGGAGCGCCGCCTTTCGCTTCCCCGCCCCTGAACCAACCTGCGCACCAGCCCGCCTTCGGCACCCCGGCAGCGCAGTCGTTTGATACCCCACCGCCCGCTGCCTATACGCCGCCGCAGCAGATGCCGATGTCAGGCAGTCAGCGGCTTAACGACGACGACATTCCCATCGCTGCTTTGGCGCGCGACAGCCGCAGTCCGCTAGTGATGGAGGCCGGGCCGGTGCTCGCACTTGCCGCCAGCATCCGTTCGGGCCGGGCGCGGATTTCGATGCCCGATTTCCACCGTGAGGCCAGCGAATCCATCGCCGCCTATGACCGCGCCATTGCCCCGCTATACCCCGACGACGTGCGCCAGAAGGCGCGCTATGCGCTGTGCTCGACCGTCGATGACATCGCCCAAAACCTGCCGAGCATCGGTCAGGACGGCGCGGAATGGGCGCGGCGCAGTCTGGTGGTGCAGTTTTTCCGCGAGAACATCGGCGGCGATCGGTTTTGGCAGCTGGTCGATGAATTGCTGCAACGCCCCGCGCAGAATGCCGAACTGATTGAACTGTTTACATGCTGTCTTGCAGCCGGATTCGAGGGCCGCTTCCGCGTCATGCCCGATGGCCGTTCACGCCTGCAACAGATCATGAGCAGCCTGTACGGCGCGCTGGAACATCCGCGCGCGCTGTCTGGCGTTGAACTGTCGCCGCAGTGGAAGGGGGCCGACGCGCCCTTGGCCAAAGTCTCGATGTGGAACCGGGTTTTGTTCGCCGCCGCCTTGGCTGCTGCGCTGCTGCTGGTGATCTTCATCGTCCTGCGGCTGCTGCTGATGACGGCGGGCAGCAATGCCGACCGGCTGACCGGCGAACTGATGCCCAAGGAACAATTGCGCCTGTCCCGCGTCGGCACCCCGCCGCCGGTTCCGGCCGAAAGCGGGCAGTTGTCAGCCCTCCGCAAATTTCTTGAACCCGAAATCCGTCAGAAAATGGTCGTGGTTGAGGAGGACGCCAGCGACGTTCGCGTGCGGACCACGGTGGGCCAGTTGTTCCAGTCCGGTTCCGACCAGCTGGAATCAGGCCGCGCCGCTCTGTTTGAGCGGATCGGCCGCGCCGTTGAGGGCGAACCGGGCCAGATCACCATCGAGGGCCATGCGGATAGCGACAAGTTTTCCAGCCTTGCCTTCCCGGACAACGTCGCGCTGTCCACCGCCCGCGCCAAGACCGTATCGGGCATCATCAGCAGCGCGTTGACCAATCCGGGCCGGATCTCTGTGCAGGGCTTTGGCGATTCGCGGCCCATTGCCAGCAATGACACCGCCGACGGCAAATCGCAGAACCGCCGCGTCGAAATCGTAATCCCTCGGCACCAGTAATCGCCGGGCAAAAGGATAGCCTTTGTGAAAAAGATTTTCGGTAACTGGTGGTTCCTGACCGGTCTGGTGGTGTTGCTGCTGGTGCTGGTGTTGTGCGTGGGGCTGCCGTTCTTTGTCGGTGGGTTGCGGCCATGGTGGGTGCGGATCACGCTGTTCGTGGTGATCGCGGGCTCTTGGGGCCTGCTCGGTTTTCTGCGCGCCAGACGCGCGCGCAAGGCAGCGGATGCCATCGCCAAGGAATTGGCCGTGCCTTCCGCCACCGATCAGGAATCCGCCGCCGTCGCCGGGCGTATGGCCGAAGCGATTGCTTCCCTGAAAAGCAGTTCCGGGGCCAAGCGCGATTACTTGTATACCCAGCCGTGGTACGTCATCATCGGGCCTCCGGGTGCGGGCAAGACCACGGCGCTGCTCAATTCCGGCTTGCGTTTTCCCTTTGCCGATCAGTCGTTCAAAGGCGTCGGCGGCACTCGCAACCTTGATTTCTGGTTCGCTGACGAGGCGGCGCTGGTCGATACCGCTGGCC
>JBDUBN010000361.1:0-3196 GCA_040004085.1 Novosphingobium sp. | reverse complement strand
TTCAGCGCATGGTGAGGACTATCTTGCCGCCTTTTTCGGACTGGCGCGCATGCGCGGCGCCTGCTTCGCGAAGGGGCAAGCGTCCGGTGATCGGGATCGCGAAAAGACCGTCGCGGACGTCCTCGGCGAAGCTGCGCAACATGGCGGAATCCGGTTGGCCGAAGACCCGCATCACAGACACCACATCAGGATGACGTTCTGCCGCCCCGTCAGGTATTCGGGACGTATAGCCATACCGACCGCCGGGCCGGATCATGGTCATCAGGGGCTCCGCCAAGTCGCGGCCGATCGTGTCCGCCACCGCGTCGAACCTTTCCGAGCGAGCCATTGCCTCCTCGTCATCGATCGCGAGCGCGCCCGAGACCTGGAGGCCCTCTGCCTCGCCCAACTGGCTGGTGCGTACGCCCGCGATGACGCGCGCTCCAAGCTTGTTGGCCGCGTGAACGGCTGCCCGGCCCACGTTGCCGAGCGCGCCGGTCACGAGAACCGTCTGCCCTGCGGTGACTTGGATAGTTTCCCGGACCAACCGGCCGCCAGTCAGCACCACTACCGGCAAGGCAGCGGCGTCCACGGGATCGACCCCATCGGGCAGGCGGGTTAGCGTCGTCGCGGGCGCTGCAACCAGCTCTGCATAAGTGGCCTTCGCCATGGTGAGCACCCGGTCGCCGATCTGAAAGCCCTGCACATCCTCGCCCACCGCGCATACGACGCCGCTCACGTCAAACCCTGGAATGTGAGGAAACTCCAATGGCCAATGCTGTTGAAGCAAGCCCGAGCGCGACTTCCAGTCGTGTGGATTCAGGCTCGTCGCATCTGCTTCGATCAACACGGCATCTCGCGCAAGCAAGGGATCCGGCAAATCCTCGTAGCGCAGCACTTCGGGGCCGCCATATTCGTAGAAACAGATCGCCTTCATAGCAGAATATCTTTCCTTATGCACTGGTCGGTCGGACGAATGCCCCCTCAGGCGTCGGCAAGCCCAGTGGGACGACAAATTCTTGAGTCCGATCCCTACAGAATTGTAACAGATGAGTGCCGTTCGCGGTCAGCCCGTAATGACGACGCGAACCATCCCTGGCGGCCGCTTTTCAAGCACGCTGAATGCCTCTTCGATGTCCTTCAAGGGAAAGGTGTGACTGACCAGCCCTGCCAGCGAGAGTTTCCCGCTACGAACCAGTTCCGTGACTGCTTTCAGGTCGCTCAGGCTGTTCGAATAGCTTCCGACAATCTCGATCTCACGTGTCATCAGGCCGGTGTAGGTGGTGTTGATCGCGACCCTTTCGTCAAGCACCGAACCAAGAACCAGCCGGCCCTGTTTGCGCAGCATGCGAACGCCTTCGCTGGGGGCATCCGCAGCACCGCTGAAGTCGATGACGGCGTCCATCTCGCCAAACTCCTTGCGCAAGGCGCGCCCTGCGCCTTCAAGCCCTTGGACGACCGGGAATCCCAAATCCTTGATCCGCTTGGCGGTTCCATCGCTATTGACTACGGCGACGACCGTAGCGTCCGGATCGAGCGCACGGCAAATCTGCAGCACGTTCGTGCCCACTCCGCCCGAACCGATCACTGCCAACTTGCCGCCGCGCGGAAGATTGGACCGCTGAAAGGCGTGATAGGCAGTTGCCACGGCATCGGGCAACAAGGCGGCAAGTTGCGGATCAAGATCATCGGCGAGGACCAGACGGTCTGAGGGCCAGACCATCTCTTCAGCTAGGCCACCGGCGCGATGCACACCGAGCATCTCTCCGAAGGCGCAATAATGCTCCCTTCCAGACAGGCAATCCTCACACTTACCGCAGGGAAGCAGCGGATGGAGAATGACTTTTGAGCCCGGCTGCGGGCCATGACCAAGGTCTGCCTCTAGCACTTCAGCCGCTACCTCGTGGCCCGGATGGACCGGGTATTCGGCTCCCGCAGGCATCTTCATGCCATGCAGAAGATGAAGGTCGGTTCCGCAGATGCCGCAAGCGAGCACCTTCAATCGCGCCCAGCCGGGTTCCCGCTGCTCGCGGGGAACTTCGCCCAAAGTAAGCTGTCCAGGGGAAATGGTGACGCGGAGGTTGGATGGTTGTGAGGTCATGCGCAAAGCTTAAGGCGGAATTCTTTGCAGTAACACCGTCTGAATGGATGAGCGGGAAATAACACGCTTGCGGTAACGCAGGCGCCATGGGCGACATGCACCTTGGTGTCGTTGACTTGGCACCCGTTATAAATCTAGCGTTATCGACAATGGTGGCTCGGATCGTGCTGAGATCGCGGCTGCGAGTGTTCGGCTGTGGCGCCTTGATCGCGACAGTGCATCAGTTTTGGAGATTGTTATTATGAGCCAGATCGTTGCCCTCGACAAGTTTCGTGAGTTCTTCCTGACCGAAGTTGAGGCGGCCTATCCGGAAGTCGCGCGGACGGAAACCGTGCCCGATCACCTGAATCGTCGTGCTGCCGAGATGGGCTGTTACAAGCTGACACTGCCGGTGGAATATGGCGGCTTCGGGATGAGCGTCACGGAGTACATGCCATATCTTGAGGCCGCGGCCGAGGGTCCCGGCATCGGACGCATGCTCGTCCATACCACCAACGGCATTTGGCGCCCGATTCACCATTACGGTAATGCCGAACAGCGGGCGATCCTGCCCAAGATGGCGGAAGGCGATTCTGTTGTCGCCTTCGCGCTGACGGAAATGACCGGCGGTACCGGACGTGACCTCAAGTCAACGGCTCGGCGGGATGGCGATACATGGTTCGTCAGTGGCGAGAAGCACCTGATCACGTGGGCTGATCGGGCGGACTGGTTCCTCATCGTTGCGGCCAGTGATGATCGCGGAACACAGGAATCGCTCACCGCGTTCCTGATCCCCCGTGACACGGATGGGTTCGAAATCGATGCGACCCAGCACACTATGGGGCTGCACGGCACGGGGCACGCCTTCCTGAACTATAACAACATGGCAGTGCTCGATAAGTACCGGCTTGGCGAAGTTGGGCAGGGGCTCGAAGTCGCGCTCTTCTTCCTCGACTACAGCCGTGTGTCGCTGTCGAACTCCATGGTCGGTCTCGCCCAGCGCGCGCTCGATGAAGCCGTTGTCTTCGCCAAGCGCCGCGTGACCTTCGGGAAGCCGATCTCGAGCCGGGCGCAGATACAGACCCACATCGCGATGATGCAGGCCGACATTGAAGCTGCCCGTCACCTGGTGGCGCA
>JBDUBN010000360.1:0-3200 GCA_040004085.1 Novosphingobium sp. | reverse complement strand
CCGCCCGCGCAAGGCCCCATGATGAGCGAAAGCTGCGGCACCACGCCCGATGCCAGCGTGTTGCGTTGGAAAATCTCGGCATAACCACCCAGCGACGCCACGCCTTCCTGAATACGCGCGCCGCCTGAATCGTTCAGCCCGATCACCGGCGCGCCGACTTTCATCGCGTTGTCCATGATCTTGCAGATCTTCATCGCGTGCCGTTCCGACACCGCGCCACCGAACACGGTAAAGTCCTGCGCGAACACGAAAACCAGACGGCCATTGATCGTGCCGCTGCCGGTGACCACGCCGTCGCCCGAGATGGTCTGCTCGGGCATTCCGAAATCGACGCAGTTGTGCTCAACATACATGTCAACTTCTTCAAAGCTATCTTCGTCCAGTAGAATCAATAGCCGTTCGCGCGCGGTCAGCTTGCCTTTGGCGTGCTGAGCATCGATGCGCTTTTGCCCGCCACCCATGCGGGCTGCGGAACGGCGGCTCTCCATTTCGGCGATATTGGCTGACATACTCTCTTGGGCCCTTCGCACTTGCGGCAATATGGCCGCCGCTAAGCCACGTGAAATGTGCAGCGTCAACAAAATTTAAGCGAGCGATTAAAGTCATCGCAACCACGCACTCCCGTGAGGTCGACAATGTCCACCAAATGTTCACGCATCGTGGTTAATCCACCCGTATGACGAGGGAGCCTTTCATCACCCGGCCACTTTCACTGTGGCTCGATCTGGTGCGCGCCTTGGCGGCGTTCGTCGTGCTGGTGGGGCATGCTTATCAGAATGGGCTCTACACCGGGCCTTATCCCTTCACTATCGCCTTGCAGTTGAACGCGGTGGTGGTGTTTTTCGTGCTCTCGGGATTGGTCATCGCCAGTTCGAGCCAACGGGAGGGGACCTCACTCGGCTCTTATGCCGCCGCGCGAATCGCCCGCATCGTGCCGACAGCGCTGCTGGCGCTGGCGATGTCCTATGGCGTCGGACTGCTTGCGCAGGCGCATGGAGTTTCCGCCGTGCCTATTGGCATGGACGACGGCAATGTATCGTGGGAGCGAACTCTGCTGAGCGCCGCGTTCCTCAATGAAAGCCTGTCGACCGGACTGGCGATCAATCCGCCGTTCTGGTCGCTGTGTTACGAGGTGTGGTTCTATGCCCTGTATGGCGCGGGGCTGTTCCTGACAGGCGGCAAGCGGCTGGCGTGGCTGGCGCTGATGGCGCTGGTGGCTGGAGCCAACGTGCTGCTGTTGCTGCCCGCGTGGCTGGCAGGTGTTTGGCTGGTACGAAGCCCTTGGGTGTTGACGATCACTCCGGCGCGCGGGCCAGTCTACATCGTGCTGGCATTGACCGCGCTGCTATCATTCCGTCGCATTGCTCCGCCGCTGGAAAAGCTGCTTGGTGAACTGACGTGGTGGGATCTGGGGCATTCGCATTACGCATTGGCGTATATCCTTATAGCAGCGTGCATAGCGCTGGGCTTTGCCGGACTGCGGGCGGTTCTGGGCGATCAAGTAGGGCGCCTTGCGCGCTACTCAGGGCCAATCAAGCAAGCCGCCGACATGTCGTTCACGCTCTATGTGCTGCACTGGCCGCTGCTTATCCTGCTGCGGATTGCGGGCGTTTCTTCCGGATCTAACGTGCTGCTATTTGCCCTGTTGCTGGGCGGAATGGCAGTGGTGTGCTGGTTGGTGTCAAAGCTGGTCGAGCAACGGCGGCAGGGGTTGCGTACCGCACTGGAGCGGCTGTTTACGCTGCGTGGTGCGGCACTTACCGCTTAGAAAAACCCTAACGCATCAGCACCAGTTCTTCCGCCATGGACGGATGCAGCGCCACGGTGGCGTCAAAATCCGCCTTGGTCAGTCCGGCCTGCACCGCAATCGCCGCCGCCTGCAACACTTCGGGAGCCTCTGGCCCGATCAGGTGGACGCCCAAAATCTTGTCGGTATTGGCATCGACCACCAGCTTGTACAAACCTCGCTCGGCCCGCCCGGCGAAGACGTTTTTCATCGGCCGGAAGTCTGATGTGAACACCTTGATGTTGCCGTATTTCTCCCGCGCCTTGCCTTCCGTAAGCCCGACAGAGGCCAGTGGCGGCTGCGAGAATACCGCGCTGGGGATGCAATCATAAGAGATCGTGCGCGGGGCATTGCCGAACACGGTGTCGGCAAACGCCTGCCCCTCGCGGATGGCGATGGGGGTTAGCTGCACTCTGTCGGTCACATCGCCGACCGCATAGATGCTGGCGCAGGCGGTCTGATTATACTCGTCGACGGGGATTTCGCCGTTCTCGCCAATGGAGATCCCGGCGGTTTCCAGACCAAGCCCGTCCGTGTTGGGGCGGCGACCGGTGGCGATCAATACGACATCGGCTTGCAGCGGATCACGGCCTTTCAAGTGGACCATAAAGCCGCCGTCGGCCTGCTTTTCGACTTCCTCAATCGGGCTGTTGAACTTGTAGTCGATCCCCCGCGCCATGGTGATCTGGAGCAGTCGGTCCCGCAGCGATTCATCATAGCCGCGCAGGATCTGGTCGCTGCGGTTGACCACCGTGACGTGGCATCCCAGCGCGTTGAATATGCCCGCGAACTCCATCGCGATATAGCCCGCGCCCTGAACGACCACGCGCTTGGGCAGGGTTTCGAGGTGGAAAACCTCGTTGGAGGTGATGCAATGTTCAACGCCGGGGAATTCAGGCTTCACCGGCCAAGCGCCAACCGCGACAAGGATCACTTTGGCGGTAATGTCGCGCCCGCTGGCGAGCTTTATTCCGTGCGGGCCGGTGATTGTCGCGCGTTCCAGAAACCGCTCAACCTTGTTGTTTTCCAGCGTTTGCGTGTAGGCCGCGTTCAGGCGGTCAACATCGCGCAGCACGGTATCGCGCAGCACCGCCCAGTCGAAGCTGAGGCCGGTGACCGACCAGCCATAATTGGCCGCGTCGTGCAGTTCCTCGGCAAAGTGTGAGCCGTAAACCAGCAGCTTCTTCGGCACGCAGCCCCGGATCACGCAGGTGCCGCCGATCCGATATTCCTCCGCCACGGCAACCCGCGCGCCATACGATGCGGCGACGCGGCTGGCCCGCACCCCGCCCGATCCCGCACCGATAACGAAAAGGTCATAGTCGTAAGTGTCAGCCATGTGGCGTTCCTGATTTTTTTGGCCTTGATACGGCGCCGATATGGCGTTGCGTAGCGCTGATTACCAATCGCTTTT
>JBDUBN010000359.1:0-3203 GCA_040004085.1 Novosphingobium sp. | reverse complement strand
CAGGTGGCAACGCAGTCAACCTGTACTACCCGACGATGCGCACGACTTATGACATAATGGGGCGCTATTTCACTGTCGGGGCACGCGTTAAGTTCTAGGCAGCACCCGCCTAAGAGAATTGCATAACAGAAGCCCCCGGCTCCGGCAGCAAGCTGCATGTCGGGCCGGGGGCTTCTGATGATCTATCTGCACCGGGCGTGATGGCGGTCTGAACGACAAATTCATGTCGACGTGTCGGCATTCTGGCATGTCGTTCGCCGTCTGCGCCAACGATGGTCTCCCGCGCATTGACACAACCGGTATGCAGGGCGGGATCGAGAAAATGTTCGGAACATGGAAACGGAGCTAATTGTCTGCGCGGGATACGATATCGCCGGATCGCCAAAGGCTTTCCTGAACGAAGTCGAAGGGCCGCCGGCGAAATCCGCCTTACCGCCATCGCCCGGCAGCTTGTCACTCCAGTTCGACGAAAATGCCGCAAAAATTGTGGCGCAGATTTACCCGCACACATGTCTCTCTTATTTGAACTGCGGTGATCCCAACCGATGGGTCACGATCAGTATTTCTGCGGCGCTGCGTTATTCGACGAAATAGTCCGGCTTGCCCTGCGTCCATTGCTCGCCCCACAGTTGCCCGCCGCCGTCGACGCGCAAGATTTCTCCGGTGGTGAAGCTTGAGGCGTCGGAGCCGATGAACAGGCAGGACTCGGCAATCTCCCAGGGGTCGCCCAGCCGCAGCATGGGATTGCTGCGGGCGAAGGTCTTCTTTGCATGCTCGGGATATCCGGCCATGCCCTCGGTGAAGATCGTCCCCGGTGCGACGCAGTTGACCCTGATCCGCAGCGGCGTCCATTCGACAGCGACGGTTTTCGAGAGGTAAATCACGCCCGCCCGCGCCGCTGTGGTATGCGCTGCGCCGAGAATGCCGCGATCTACGACAGCAACGACGTTGACGATCGAACCGGGCACTTCGTTGTCACGCCAATAGCGTGCGGCGGTTTGCATCATCCACCAGGTGCCGAACAGATTGTTGTCAACTACAGCGCGAAAGCCGTTCGCGCTCATGTCGATTGATGCTTGGGGAAACTGACCACCCGCATTGTTGATCACCAGGTCCAACTTGCCGTGGCGTTCGTGAATCTTTTGGAACAGGGCGGTCACGTTCTCGATGTTTCGGGTATCGGTCTGCACTGCGAGGATCGAAAAGCCATGCTCCTCCAACTCCGCAGACAGCACATCAAGCTTTTCCTGTGACCGCCCGCAGGTAACCACCCTCGCGCCGAGGCGGGCCAACATCCACACCGCGGCGCGACCGATCCCGGTTCCTCCGCCCGAAACCAGTACTACTTTGTCTCGGAACAGGCTTTCTGCCAGCGAGATCGGGCGGCTTGCCAGGACGCTTGCCGCAGGTCTTGCGGCATTCGCACCGAGATCTTGTTCGACGGCCAATGCTTTATCCTTATCAACTGAAGCTGGAGGTTTTCACATCGTTGCCGCGCGTGCGGCGGTTGATCAATGTACGCGAATTGTATGCCGGTCAGCCGCCGATCAACTTCGTGATCGCAGCCAGCGCGGCCTTGCTCCTGATCTGCCGCCCGGCGGCTGCCAGTTCACCGGCAAGTGAAACCGTTATCGGGTGAACGCCCATTTCGTCAACTTCCGGAAAGCCGGTCAGGACGCCGATATTCTCGCGCATTACCACTGCACTATCTGGATCGAGCGCTCCGCTGGCGACGTCCGCATCGACCTGATGCTGGTATTTTTCATACGCGGCGCGGCCGCAATATGTCAGCAGGGGCTGGGCGGGCGGTGTGAATCCCTCAACCATCATCGCTGTGGCTCTTTCAACTGCGGCCGGAAGCAACTCGGCTCGTTCCTGGACAACTTGAGTCCCGGGCCTGAGCAGACCCATTGCCTCTGACTCGCTCGCCGAGGTTGCGATCGCCCCTGCCTGGAGTACGGCAAGGGCATGGGCGAGCCCTTCTTCGGGGCCTGACCGCTCGACACAACGGATCAGCAATTGGGTGCAGCCGCCCCATGCCGGGATCAGGCCGACCTTTATTTCGGGCAGACCGGCACGCAGGCCCGCGTGTGCGACGACCGCGTGCGAATGAAGCATTATCTCACAACCTCCGCCCAGGGCGAAGCCGTGCGCCGCCGCAACGACCGGGATGGGGGTCGCGGCGAGCGTCTGATAGAGATCCTGTCCCTTTTTGAAATAGGTGGCGAGTGCAGTCCAATCCTCGCGCAGGATCATGGCGTGGTTGAAAGCCAGATTGGCACCTGCAGAAAATGCCCGTGGATCATCATTGCCGATCACCAGTGCGCCGAATTCGGAGCCCGCCTTGCCAATAGTCTCCTCGAGCAGCGCCAGTGCCGATACATCCATTGCGTTCATTTTTGTGTGAACTTCGAAGCAGGCTACGCCTGAACCAAAGTCCCAAAGTGAGGCGCTATCATTGCTGGCGATCGGCGTCGCACTCACGCGCATGCTTTGGACAGTACCTTCGGACATCTCTGATCGATCCTCGCTATGGCTTCCGGCCTGACAACAATGACTGCCGGACATGAATTTTATGTTCAAGGCGGGTTTGTGAACGTCGGCGGGGAGATATCAATGCCAGCCGACCGTCAGCGGCTATCTTCCACGTACCCGGTAAATCGACAAGCCGATGAATTCTGAATGGCGGTCGGTTCTGATTGGTTTAACTGGCACTATCGGCTCATCGCGTAACGGCGGCGGAATAACCGTGGCCACACGCCTGCCAGGAATTCGCAAATCCCCGTTTGGAGGTCACATGTCTGCTTACTTGAAAAACTACGAAAAGCTGCTTTTCGATTTTCCCGCGCCGCGCGTGCTGCGCATCACCATGGGTGATCCGGAGAAACTGACACCCGTGTGCGGCAAGATGCACGCCGAGCTGGTCAGCATCTGGCGCGACATCGACGACGATGAGGAAATCTCCGCGGTAATTCTGTCAGGCGGCAAGAAAGCTTTCTCGGCCGGCGGCGATTTTGCCATCGTCGAGCGTTCCATGACCGACTACCACTTCCGGAACCAGATATGGAAGGAAACGCGCAACCTCGTCTACAACATCATCAACTGTTCAAAGCCGATCATCAGTGCGATGCGTGGGCCAGCGGTTGGCGCTGGTCTGGTTTGCGGTTTGCTTGCCGACATTTCGATCGCCTCGAAGAATGCCC
>JBDUBN010000358.1:0-3203 GCA_040004085.1 Novosphingobium sp. | reverse complement strand
AGAGATCGTTTCGGGCCAGAACCTGTGGGACCCAAAAATCCGCTTCCTGACCGAACTGCCCAGCCGCAGCGATCCGGTGGAAATTTCGGTGATCTGCATTATGGCGCTGGTACTCAGCTTCCTGTTCACGCTGTACCCGGCGTTCAAGGCAGCAAGCACGCACCCGGTACAGGTGCTGCGTTATGAGTAGCGCGTCGACCTATCAAACGTCCTTGACGCCGGTTGTCAACCTTACCGGGCTGACGCGCAGCTTTGAGCAAGGCGGCGTGCGGATCGATGTTTTGAAGGGCATCGATCTGGCGATTCGCCCCGGAGAGATCGTAGCGCTGCTGGGGCCGTCCGGGTCGGGCAAGTCGACCATGTTGCAGGCGATTGGCTTGCTCGAAGGCGGCTTTGGCGGGCATATCGCCATTTCCGGCTTCGACGCATCCAGCCTGAACGGCGACCAGCGCACCGAACTTCGCCGCGATCACATCGGTTTCGTGTATCAGTTCCACCACTTGTTGCCAGACTTCACCGCCATCGAAAACGTCATCATCCCGCAGATGATCGCCGGAAAAACGCGCGCCGACGCCAGCATACGCGCGCAGGAATTGCTGTCGGCACTGGGTCTGGCTGAGCGACTGGAACACCGCCCCAGCCAGCTTTCCGGCGGTGAGCAACAGCGCGTTGCCGTCGCACGAGGCCTCGCCAACCGGCCATCGCTGGTCTTGGCAGACGAGCCGACCGGCAATCTGGATGAAGCCACCGCTGACAAAGTCCTGGCAGAATTCGTCCGTCTGGTGCGTGGCGAAGGCAGCGCGGCTTTGGTCGCCACGCATAACGAGCGGCTGGCGATGGGCATGGACCGGGTATTCCGGTTACATGACGGCAGACTGGAATAGCGTCAGCTGATGCGCTAATCTCTGCCGGTGGGGTGTTCGATCGGTTGAGAGAAAGCTGCTGCAATGAGCCATAATCCCACGACATTTGCTGGCGAAGGCGCTGGCGACCATGGCATCGGCTGGGACGATGCGGCTACTTTGCACCGCAAGGACGATGGCGGCGGGGTATTCCACGGCTTTAAGGCGCTGCGCCACGGCACGTTCGCCGATTTGGTCCGCTTTGTCGCGCTGCTGCCTGCGGCGGAACGCTCGCACTATATGATCGAGAAGGCGGGCGACCGTCAGTATCAGGCTTACGAGATCGTCGGGCTTTATGCGCGCGCCGATATGCCGGGGGCGTGACCGTCCCGCAGACAATCGCTGATTTCACTGCAACCTTGCCGAACGGCGAGGTCGTGAACCTTGCCGACAAACTTGGCAAAGTGCTGCTGGTGGTCAACACCGCCAGCAAATGCGGTTTTACCCCGCAATACGCCGGGCTTGAGCAGTTGTGGCGCAAGCACGGCGCGCAGGGGTTTGAGGTTATCGCCTTCCCCTGCAACCAGTTCGGCCATCAGGAACCCGGCAGCGCGGACGACATCGCGAGTTTTTGCGCGATAAACTTTGGCCTGAGCTTTCCGGTAATGGCCAAGATCGACGTTAACGGTGACAATGCGACGCCGTTGTATGAATGGCTGAAGGCCGAGGCTCCCGGCATTCTCGGCACCCGTAAGATCAAATGGAATTTCACCAAGTTCCTGATCGGCCGCGACGGCAAGGTCGTGCGCAGATATGCTCCGACGGTTAAGCCGGAGCAGTTGGAAGCGGATATCGTAGGGCTGTTGTAGGGGTAGGAATTCTTCCCCCTGCCGCAAGCGGTCGGGGGACCCGCACGTTCCTCAGTTCACCAATCCGGCCAGCGCGTTTTGATCGATGCTCGCGACCGCCGTCTTCAGTTCATCAATGCTGCCCGCTGATCCATCAGCCTCGATCATGAACCGGTTCCCGACCATCACGCTGAACTTGCCGTTCTTGCTGGAATTGTTCCACTTTTCCGACTGCATGTGCCCGTCTACCGTGCCGGTCTTCTCGTAACCGTCGGCGTCCTGCCTGCTGTTCGACACGCCCATCGCCGAACCAATCCCGGCCAACGCGCCCATGGCAGCCATGTCGGTGACTTTCAGCGAAAAGCTCTTGTCGCCAGCCGCATAAGTTCCCTCGGCCTCGCTGCCCATGCCGCCCAGTGCGTTGGCTTCAACCGCATTGCGGGCATAGGCGCCGATGGCGGCGGGGAGCAGGGCTTGCAACTTGGCCGGGTCGACCGCCGGTTTCTTGCCGTTGGCCGAATCCTGCATGGCGGTGGCGGCCTGCTGCGCCTTGTCCACGTCGATCGAACCCACGCCGGGAATCGCCAACTTGCCCGAAACCGTGCCGCCGTCGGTTGACGAGAACGATGATGCCGCGCCGCCGCCGAACATGGTCAGGAATGCCCCGGAAACCGCTCCGACAACCAGATAGAGCGCCACCGCGCAAACGATGGTCACCGCGGTAAAGCCAACAGCCTTGTCCTTTGGTACCTGCATCAATGGCGCAGCGCCGGTGTAGTAAAGGTACAGGCTGTAAACCCCTGCCAGCCCCAGAATGCCGAGGCCGGGGATCAATTGAAATGCGCCCGCCAGCCACGCCGCAGTCGAGCCGTAAACGACCAGCTTGAAAGCGTTCGTGCGGTTTGCAGTTCCGGCGAATTTCGGGGCCAGCCAGTCCGCGATCAAGGCCAGCACGATGATGCCGACCACGTTTAGCACATAGGCAACAATGGCGGTGGAAATGCCCGCGACGAGTCCGGGCTTGTACGAAATACCGAACGCGCCATAGCCAAACAACTGTCCGCGCAGGAACCCGGCAACCGGGCTGATCGCGGCCAATGGCAAGGCATAGCGGGTGATCAGACTGCCGGGGCTGTCAGCCTCTGCCGCGATGACTGGCCACTCGGCATCGGGTTTGAGCAGGATGGCCTTGATCCGCGTGACCAACGGATTTGGTGCTGCTGACTTGCCCGTGACATCGTCCATCGTAATGACCCCCGTTTGCCTGAAAGGCGCATCTCACCATATTTGCAGCCAATTGCATAGCGCGGCCTTCAGGTGGCGCTTTTCCCCCGCCGCCCGCGCCTTGCCGCTTGATCGGCAACCCCCGCGAGGGGTAGCGTCGGCGGATGGCTTTTGCACCCTTTGTCCCGCTGCGCGTTTTTTCCAGCTATACCATGCTGGACGGCGCGATTGATCCTAAAGCCATAGCCAAACTGGCGAAAGAGCGAGCGTTTCCGGCGATTGCCATCAC
>JBDUBN010000357.1:0-3206 GCA_040004085.1 Novosphingobium sp. | reverse complement strand
CGGGCGGGCTTCGCTGATCCATGTCGATGACCTGGCGCGGCTGCTGTTGGCGTTGGTGTCGGGCGGCGATCTGGTGTCGCGGCAATGCTTTGATCCTGACGACGGCAAGCCCGGCGGATGGAGCCATCAGGAATTGGCGCAAGCCATCGGCGCAGCTATGGACCGGCGCGTGTGGGCACCCGGATTGCCGCCTTACCTGCTCACTTGGGCGGCGAGGGGCGACAAACTGTTGCGCGGAGCCAAGGCGCGGCTGACGTTCGACCGGGTTGGTTATCTGACGCACCCCGATTGGGCCGTCAGCGAAGACGCGCGCGTGCCCGCTGAGTTATGGTCGCCGCAAGTGCCCACGCCAGACGGCCTGCGCGCTACTGCGGACTGGTATCGCAGCAACGGCTGGTTGTGATGCTTAACTTCAAATCCTGCCCCCTTGGGGGAGGTGCCGGAACGCAGTGGAGGCGGAGGGGGTTCTTATTGCCGCGCGAAGGAAGTGCCCCCTTCGTCAGCCGTTCCGGCTGCCACCTCCCCCAAGAGGGGAGGATTTTTTGCCCTAGAAAACCGGATCGAATCCTGGGGGCAGTTCACTTGTCCCGTCGTCCTGTCCGGGCACATGGATGCCGCATTCGACCTTGTCCCAGCCCTTCCAGCGGCCTGACCGGGCGTCTTCGCCCGGTGCGACCTTGCTGGTGCAGGGCGAGCAGCCGATCGATGGATAACCTTCGGCCACCAGCGGGTGCGCGGGCAGGTCGTTGTCGATAAAATAGGCGGCGAGCTGTTCGGTGGACCAATCGGCCAAAGGATTGATTTTCAGCCGTCCCTGCGCATCGCTGCGATCAATTTCAAAGCGCGGCAAGCCGGTGCGGGTCGAGGACTGGAAGCCCTTGCGTCCGGTGATCGAGGCGTCGAACCCGGCCAAAGCGCTCGCCAGCGGGATCACCTTGCGGATTTCGCAGCAGCCATCAGGATCGAATGACCACCGCAGTCCATTGGCGTCGCGCTTGGCCAGCACTTCGGCGTCAGGCGTCAGGTTCCGGACGCCGGTCAGGCCCAGCCGTTCAATCAGCAGGTCGCGATAGGTCAGCGTTTCGGGAAAGTGCTTGCCAGTTTCAAGGAACAGCACCGGCAGCGATGGATCGACTTGCGCCACCAGGTGCAGCAGCACCGCGCTTTCCGCGCCGAAGCTGGACACCACCGCGACATCGCCCGCCAGCCCGTCACGCAGCACAGAGCCGAGCATCTCGACCGTATCGGTGCCGCGGAACAGGTGGTTGAGGCGCAGGGCATCGGCCTCGGTAAAGCGAGGGCCGGTGTTGATCCGGTCGACGTTGCGCTCGGGGCCGCGCTCCGGGGCGCGTCGCGGTTCTGTGGCCACGTTAACCGCCATGACGCAAGGCCCAGATCGGGCTGCGACCGTCGACGGTCGGCTGATAGACTTCGGCGTAGCGGGCAAAGGCCGCCTCGGCATCGGCGGGGTTCAGTTCGCGCTCGGGAGCGAAACTGTCAAACCCGCAGCGGCGCATCAGGGCGATCTGGTCAATCAGTACGTCGCCGACTGCGCGCAATTCGCCAGCATACCCAGCCTCACGCAAGATGCGGGCGGCGGAGTAGCCGCGTCCGTCGCCAAACACCGGAAAGTTCACTTCGACCAGCCTGATCCGGTCAAGATGCGGCAACAGATCGCGCGCGTCGTCGCTCGGTTCCAGCCGGACGGCGGCGGCGTTGGTCTGATCGCCGAACGAATCGACGGTCACTGCCGGATCGGCCACTGGTTCGTCGGCGCGAAAACGGAACTGGGTTTCAACCATTAACTGGCTCCTTGGCATAGATCGCCTCCTTGAACGGGGCCATGCCGATGCGGCGGTAAGTATCGAGGAAGCGTTCCTCGCCCTGCTTGGCGGCCAGATAGACGTTGGTGGCCTTTTCAACCGCGTCGACAATGCCGTCCTCGTCAAAGCCGGGACCGGTGATCTGGCCCAGCGAGGTGTCGGCGCCTTCGCTGCCGCCCAGCAGCAACTGGTAGTTCTCAACGCCCTTGCGGTCGACGCCCAGGATGCCGATGTGCCCGGCGTGATGGTGGCCGCAGGCATTGATGCAGCCGGAGATTTTCAGCTTCAACTCGCCAATCGCGTCCTGCTTGGCCTGATCGGCAAAGCGCTCCGAAATCTTCTGCGCCAGCGGGATCGAGCGGGCATTGGCCAGCGTGCAATAGTCCAGCCCGGGGCAGGCGATGATGTCGCCAATGCCGTCAAGGTTGGCAACGCCAAGACCCGCGGCATCGAGCTGCTGCCACAAGGTGTAGAGATCAGCCTTGCGGACATGCGGCAGGACGATGTTCTGCGCATGGGTGACGCGCAGTTCGTCAAAGGCATAGGTCTTCGCCAGATCGCCCATCAGGCGGATCTGGTCAGCCGTGGCATCGCCGGGAATCCCGCCGACCGGCTTGAGGCTGATCGTGGCGATGGCATAGCCGGGCTGCTTGTGCGCGGCGACATTGCGGTCAAGCCACAGCGCGAAATCGGGGTCGGAACGATCCACCGCGTCGGATGCTCCGGCCTCGAAAGCGGGGTCGGTAAAGAAGCCCTTGATGCGTTCCAGTTCGGCCAGCGGTGGCTCGATGTTCTGGGTCAGCAGATGAGCGAATTCTTCCTCGACCTGGCGGGTGTATTCGTCCTTGCCGAGTTCGTGGACCAAGATCTTGATCCGCGCCTTGTACTTGTTGTCGCGGCGGCCATAGCGGTTGTAAACCCGCAGGCAGGCCTCAGCATACGTGACGAACTGATCGAGCGGCACGAAATCGCGCACCAGCGGCGCGATCATCGGCGTGCGGCCCATGCCGCCACCGACATAGAACGCCGCGCCCAGTTCTCCGGCGGCATTCTTGACGATCTGGATGCCGATATCATGTAGGCGCATCGCCGCACGGTCGGTATCGCTGGCGATCACCGCGATCTTGAACTTGCGCGGCAGGAAGTTGAATTCCGGGTGGAAGGTCGACCACTGGCGCAGCAGTTCGGCATAAGGGCGCGGATCGACCAATTCGTCAGCCGCGGCACCGGCGTACTGGTCCGAACTGATGTTGCGGATGCAGTTGCCGCTGGTCTGGATGGCGTGCATTTCCACAGCTGCGAGATCAGCCAGAATGTCAGGCGTTTCGTCCAGCTTGATCCAGTTGTACTGGATGTTCTGCCGAGTGGTGAAGTGGCCATAGC
>JBDUBN010000059.1:0-10835 GCA_040004085.1 Novosphingobium sp. | reverse complement strand
TTGCGGATCGGCTGGGATTCCGGCAACGGCGCCGCTGGCCCCGCCCTTGAACTTCTCACTGCGCAAATGCCTGGCGAACACCATTGTCTTTACACCCAAGTGGACGGCACGTTCCCGAACCATCATCCAGATCCAACCGAGGAAAAGAACCTTGCCGATCTGAAGGCATTGGTCGCGGAGAAGTCGCTCGATTTTGGAGTAGCTTTTGACGGTGACGGTGACCGGATCGGTGCAGTCGACGGGCAAGGCCGTGTCATCTGGGGCGATCAGCTCTTGATGATCTATGCCGAAGACCTGCTGAAAATGGTGCCAAACTCCATGATTATCGCCGATGTGAAGGCATCGCGCGCGCTGTTTGACCGGGTGGCGGCACTCGGCGGCAAGCCGCTGATGTGGAAAACCGGGCACAGTCTGGTTAAGTCCAAAATGAAGGAAACTGGTGCGCCGCTGGCTGGTGAGATGAGCGGCCATGTGTTTTTCGCGCACGAATATTACGGTTTTGATGATGCGCTCTACGCCGCGATCCGGCTGATCGCCGCCTCGGCGCGACTCGGCAAATCCGTCACCCAGTTGCGCGGTGAGATGCCGCCGATGATCAACACGCCCGAACTGCGCTTTCAGGTCGATGAGGCACGCAAGTTCGCGGTGATTGATGAGGTCAAGGCACGGCTGGCGACCTCCGGGGCAGAGGTCAACGATACCGACGGCGTCCGGGTCAATACGCCAGACGGCTGGTGGCTGCTGCGCGCGTCGAACACACAGGACGTGCTGGTGGCGCGCGCGGAGAGCGAAAGCGACGCCGGGCTGGAGCGGCTGATGGCCCAGATCGACGAACAACTGGCCGCCTCAGGCCTGGAGCGCGGCCCGCAAGCTGGGCATTAGACTTCGGACACTCCACTTCGTCAGTTAAGATCAATTCTGCTGCGAGGAGTCGCCACCTACTGCGATTGCGCTAATGTGCGGTCATGGCCGACCTGATCCCGCCTGAAATTGCCGAGTGGTTTGCCAAGCGCGACTGGCGGCCACGGCGGCATCAACTGGACATGCTAAGCGCCGCTGCGGCGGGCCAGCACGCCTTGCTCACCGCCGATACTGGCGCGGGCAAGACGCTCGCGGGATTTCTGCCCACTCTGGCCGGCTTCGCGCCCTCTCGCCTTGCCGGAACTGAGCCACCCGAAGGCCTGCATACGCTTTACGTCTCGCCGCTGAAGGCGCTGGCGCACGACGTGCAGCGCAATTTAATGGCGCCGATTGACGAGATCGGCTTGGCCGTGCGGGTCGAGACGCGCAGCGGCGATACCCCGTCCGACCGCAAGGCCCGCCAGCGCGTGCGCCCGCCGCACATCTTGCTGACCACGCCGGAATCGCTGTCACTGCTGCTCAGCTACCCGGAAAGCGCAGCGCTGTTTGCCACACTGAAACGCGTGGTGATTGACGAGATCCATGCCTTTGCCACCGGCAAGCGCGGCGATCTGCTCGCCTTGTCGCTGGGGCGGTTGCAGGCCTTGGCTCCGGACATGCTGCGGACGGGTTTGTCGGCGACCATTGCCGATCCGCAGGGCTTCCGCGCCTGGCTCGCGCCGGAAGGGAATGCCGACACGGTCGCGCTGGTTGAAGGTGAGGCTGGCGCGGCGCCCGAAGTCAGCCTGATGCTGCCCGAGGGTGAGCGCGTGCCGTGGAGCGGACATGCGGGGGCGTGGGCGCTACCACAGCTGTACGCGGCGATTCAGGCCAACCGGACGACGCTGGTGTTCTGCAATACGCGGTTCCTTGCCGAGTACATTTTCCGGCTACTGTGGGATGCCAACGACGACAATCTTCCCATTGGCATTCACCACGGGTCGCTGTCCAAGGAGGCACGGCGCAAGGTGGAAGGGGCGATGGCGCGCGGGGAATTGCGCGCGCTTGTCTGTACCGCCAGCCTCGATCTGGGGGTCGACTGGGGCGACATCGATCTGGTGGTGCAGATGGGCGCGCCGAAAGGCTCGTCGCGGCTGCTCCAGCGTATTGGCCGGGCCAATCACCGGCTTGATACCCCCAGTCGCGCACTGTTGGTGCCCGGCAACCGCTTTGAATATCTGGAGGCGATGGCGGCCATCGAGGCGGTCGAACAAGGCCAACGCGATGGCGAGGACTTTCGGCCCGGCAGTCTGGATGTGCTGGCGCAACATGTCATGGCCTGCGCCTGCGCCGGTCCTATCGACGAAACTGAACTGCTGCGACAGGTCCGCGCCGCGTGGCCCTACCGCTGGGTGGACGAGGCGGTGTGGAGCCGCGTGCTGAACTTCGTGGCGACGGGCGGCTATGCGCTGAAGGCCTATGACCGCTTTCACCGCATTGTGCGGACCAGCGACGGCACGTGGCGGCTGGCCCACCCGGAGCAGGCCGCGCGGCATCGGTTGAACGCTGGAATCATCGTCGATGCGGAAATGCTGCGCGTGCGCTTTCGCAATGGCCGCGAGCTGGGCAAGGTTGAGGAGGCGTTCGGGGCCAGCCTCGGTCCGGGGGATACCTTCCGCTTTGCTGGGCTGGACCTTGAAGTGGAGGCAGTGCGCGATCTGGAGCTCATCGTGCGGGCCGCTAAACGTGCGGGCACGATCCCGAGCTATATGGGCGCGCGAATGCCGATTTCGACGCATCTGGCCGACCGGGTGCGGGCGCTGCTGGTGGACCGGGCGGGTTGGGGCCGGTTTCCCGACGACGTGCGCGAATGGCTGGAAATGCAGGACTGGCGCTCCCGGCTACCGGGGCCGGGCGAACTGCTGGTTGAGAGCTTTCCACACGAGGGGCGGCACTATTCGGTGTTCTATACCTTTGCCGGATGGCCCGCCAACCAGTCGCTGGGGATGCTGATCACCCGGCGGATGGAGCATCGCGGGCTGGCGCCGTTGGGATTTATCGCCAACGATTATGCGCTAGCGGTGTGGGGACTGCGCCCGGTAGATGACCCTGCGGCGCTGCTGTCAGCAGATATTCTGGCCGATGAATTTACCGATTGGGTGCAGAATTCCTACCTGCTGCGCCGCGCCTTTCGCGAAGTGGCGGTGATCGGCGGGCTGATCGAGCGGCAGCAGCCCGGTGCCCGCAAGTCTGGGCGTCAGGTCACGTTTTCGACCGACTTGATCTATGACGTCCTGCGCAAGTACGAGCCCGACCACCTGCTGATCGAGGCCGCCTGGGCCGACGCGCGGGCGAAGATGACAGATCTGGGGCGTCTCGCCGACCTGCTCGACGGCGCAGCGGAGCAACTCGTCCATATCCAGCTTGACCGGGTGAGCCCGATGGCGGTGCCGGTCCTGGTGATGATCGGACGCGAAAGTCTGCCCGCGGGGGCGGCCGACGATGAACTGCTGGTCGAGGCGGAGAGCCTTGCCGCACAAGCCATGCGGCCGCAGCGGGGATGAATTCTGCCCACGACAGGCAAAAAAAGGGGCGGATCGCTCCGCCCCTTATTCGCATGATTTGATCGAGCCGCAGCCGATTATTCAGCCTTGGGCGCGTTGGGCGACTTGCTGAATTCCGAATAGGCTTCGTTACCGACAAAACCGAACTTGGTGACACCGGTCTGCTTGATCCAGTTCAGCACGTTTACCGAGAGGTAATAGCTGGCACCCTGCTCAGGCTGGTACTGCAGTTCAGGCTCCGGCTTCATTTTGGCCGAGGTCTTCAGCAGGTTGATCAGATCGCCATCCGTAACGACTGTTCCGTCCCACACGATCTGATCGCTGTCAGTGATGACCAGCTTGTTCTTCACCGGCTGAACCGTGACCGGAGGAGGGTTGTTGTTCGGCGCGGGCAGATCGATATTCACGGCATGCGTCGCCACCGGGATGGTGATGATGAACATGATGAGGAGAACGAGCATGACGTCGATCAACGGCGTCGTGTTCATTTCCATCATCGGCGAGCCGTCGTCTTTGCCGCCTGTCATTGCCATGGGTAACTACTCCTGAATTTACGCAAATGGGTAAGGGGGAAACCCCTTAGCCGTTCGGATCGACCGGGTTCGAAATGAAGCCGACAGTCGGATAGCCCGAGATCTGGATGTTATAGATCGCTCCGGCCACACAGCGCCACGGGGCGTTAACGTCGCCGCGGATGTGCACCTGAGGAATCAGGTCCGGATTTTTCATCATCGCCTCGGCACCGCCAGCGCGCTTGACGATCAGGTCAAGCCGCTTGAACGCCAGGTCGCGCAATTCAACCGAATCCACCGGCGTGATATTGTTGAAGTAGATCCGGCATTCGCCATTGCGCGACGCACCTTCATAGCCCGGTTCACCAGCACTGCGGCCCGCACCATCGGTGGTGCTGACGGTCAGCAGCAGGTTTTCGACCTTGTCCTTCGATTCCTGCGATACCATGATCGGCAAGCGCAGCTTCTCGATCTGCTGGATCGCGATCGGAACCGCGATCAGGAAGATGATCAGCAGCACCAGCATCACGTCCACGAGCGGCGTGGTGTTGATATCCGACATCGGTTTTTCTTCCGCGCCGGCCCCGCCCATCGAAATCGCCATAGTTACATCCTATCGTATCTGTTCGCCCGAAACCGGGCTGCCTGCCATAAGGCTATAGCGCGCGGTTCCTGCAGCGGGCACCCCGATGGCACCCGCCGTTGTCAGGTGCTTACGGCTTGGCAGCAACAGCAGGGGCAGGCTTTGCAGCAGGCTTCGGCGCAGCAGCAACAATGGCGGGCTTGACCACGCCCTTGGAGTTGATGTTGGCAAGAACGTCGGTCGAGAAGCCTGACAGGTGCTCGGCAATGCGCTTGTTGCGCGCCTGCAGATAGTTGTAGGCAAGCACGGCGGGAACCGCGACGAGCAGGCCCATGGCGGTCATGATCAGAGCTTCACCAACCGGGCCAGCGACCTTGTCGATCGAAGCCGAACCGGCCAGACCGATGGCGATCAGCGCGCGGTAAATACCGACCACCGTACCGAACAGGCCGATGAACGGCGAAGTCGCGCCGACGGTGGCAAGGAACGGCAGGCCCGAAGCCAGACGCGCGTTGACCGAAGCTTCCGAACGCGAGAGCGAACCGTGCAGCCAGTCATGCGCTTCCATAGCGTCTGTCATCTGGCCATGCTGCGCTTCAGCGGTCAGGCCGTCTTCGACGATCTGGCGCCAGGCGCTGTTCTTCTCAAGCTTGTTGGCGCCTTCGCGAAGGCTTGGCGCGCGCCAGAAGTTGGCGCGCAGATCGGCACCCTGATTCATGATCTTGCGCTGATCGAACCACTTGGTGAACAGGATGAAGAACGAGCCGAACGACATGATGCCCAGAATGACAACCGTCGAAATGGCGATGAAGCCGCCCTGCTGGAGCGCTTCGTACAGGCCGAACTTGTTCTGCGGAGCTGCGCCAGCTGCTGGTGCGGCTGCGGCGAGAAGTTCAAAAATCATGCGATAGTCCTCTTCAAGATTTGTTTTCAGGTATGGAGCCGGAGGGCCGGCAGCGAAACCCGGCCCGATGCCGGACGTCGCAAGAATTCATCAGTCTTTCGGAATAACCCAACGGATCGCGCTGGCGTAAGTACCGGTGGTCGGCTGGCCTTCACCATCCATCGCCGGGTTAAACCGGGCCCGCTGCTTGATCTTGGCGCAAGCCGTGGCGTCAAGATCTGGACTGCCGCTGGAACCGGTAACCTGACAGTCGGTGACCCGACCATCGGTGCCCACCGAAACCCGGAAGCGGGTGGTACCTTCACGCTCTTCGCGCAGCGCCTGTGACGGATAGTCGTTCGACGTCGCCCAATCACCGGGACGCCCTTTTGGCATCGCACTCTTAGGTGTAAACCGCGGAGCCGGAGGAGCCGGTGGGGCCAATATGATTGCCGGCGCCGGCGGTGCTGCCGGCGGCGGCGTCTGCACCGTTTGAACGAGCGGCGGGGCCACCGACACACTGATCTTCACCGGCGGAGCCACGATCGGCGGCGGCGCTGCCTGCTTGGGCGGCGGCGGCGGCGGCGTATCCTTTGGCTTCTCGGGTTCCTTGATATCGACAGTCGTCAATTTCTTGATGACACTGCGCGCACCTTCATAGGCCAGCCCTGTGACCAAGGCGTATCCGACAGCCACGTGTATCAGTGCAACGATGACAAAGGCGGTAGCGCGGCTACCACTCATCTGTTGGTCAGCGTAAGCCATTCAGACGCATCACTCCATTACTAATGCCCAACCCGTTCTCGGAAAGGAACGACCCAAGGCTTCCAACGACAAGCAGACAAGCTGCGTGCCGAAAGTGCGAAACTAATTTTCCACCCTGACGGATATTCGGCAACCACTCCAACCCCGAAGCATTGGGGGTAACCGTGGGCCCGTTATTGTTTATCGGCCCGGCTTATGAGCCCGCAATAACCGCGAGTCTTGCCCCGTGCAACGCCTTAATCCGTGCAAAAGGCCGGTTAACTGACAATTCACATGTGTTAGGGCTAAAACTCATGGCCCTGCAGGCGGGAATTGCCCTGTCCCTAGGCGCGAATCGCTTGTCGATTGGTACCTGAACGGATTGTGGCCAACCAGACGGAGTTGAGTAATGCCTATTCATCGTAAGCGATGCACTGCGACCTATGGCATTATGACGGCGTTGTTTTTCGCCACGCCCGCGCTCGCCGCGCCCCCGGCTGGAGATATGACGCAAGCGCTGGCCCCAATGCTGACCTACTCCGATCTGGTTGATCTCACCGAAGCCGCGGCGCAAATTGTGCGGGCAAAAGTGCGCAAACAGGCAGAAATCGAACCGGCCCGCGCGGCGGGACTGCGCGTCGGCTGGGCGCGGCTCTATATAGAGGCGGTGACGGAAAATCTGCTGACCGGTCCGGCAGCGGTGGGCGGAACACTGCATTATCTGGCCGACCTGCCCCGCGATTCGCGCGGGCGGGCACCCAAGCTGACCAAGCAATCGGTCCTGCTGTTCGCGCGCGGCGTGCCCGGACGACCGGGCGAACTGCAATTGGTCGCGCCCGATGCGCAAATCATGTGGGATGCCTTGACCGAGGCGCAGCTCCGCTCGGTGCTCGGCGAACTGTTCGCGCCAGGTGCGCCGGGGCGGATCACCGGGGTGGCCGAGGCGATCCATGTCCCCGGCACGTTGGCAGGCGAAGGCGAGACGCAGCTGTTCCTCGCCACGCCCGACGGCGCGCCCGCGACGATCACCGTGCTGCATCACCCGGGAATTCCCGCGCATTGGAGCGTGTCGTTCTCTGAAGTGGTGGACAGCACCGGACTGCCGCCGCCGCGCAATACGCTGGCATGGTACCGGCTCGCCTGTTCGCTCCCCCCGGTGTTGTCACCCAGCGTCAACGTTTCATCGACATTTGAAGACAAGGCGAGCGCCGAGGCGGACTATCAACTGGTGCTGGCCGGGCTGGGTGCGTGCGGCAGAACTCGCTAGGTTAATGCAGAACTCGCTAGGTTAATACAGCCACACAGGCTGGCCTTTCGCCGCGCTCTGGCTTAGGGGCGCGGACGAAAGGGAGCATCATGGCCGAACCGCTTCGCATCGCATTGGCAGGACTGGGTACCGTTGGAGCAGGCGTGATCCGCCTGATGGAGGCGAATGCCGCGCTGATTGCGCGCCGCGCCGGTCGGCCACTGGTGATCACCGCCGTCAGCGCGCGTGACCGCACCCGCGACCGCGGCGTCGACTTGTCCACCTTTGCGTGGGAAGATGACATGACCGCGCTGGCGGCACGCAGCGATGTCGATGTCGTGGTCGAACTGGTCGGCGGCTCGGACGGACCGGCGCTGGCACTGGCGCAGGGGACCATCCGGCAGGGCAAGGCATTTGTCACCGCCAACAAGGCGATGATCGCGCATCACGGACTCGCACTGGCTCAAGCGGCAGAGGCGGCGCGGGTGGCGTTGAAGTTCGAAGCTGCGGTCGCAGGCGGCATCCCGGTGATCAAGGCCTTACGCGAAGGCGCCGCAGCCAACAAGATCGAGCGGGTTTACGGCATCCTCAACGGCACCTGCAATTACATCCTCTCGACCATGGAAGACACCGGTCGCGACTTTGCTGACGTGCTCGCCGAGGCGCAGGTCAAGGGCTATGCGGAGGCGGACCCGGCATTTGACGTCGAAGGCACCGATGCTGCTCACAAGCTGTCGATTCTGGCGGCGATTGCCTATGGCGCGAAAATCGACTTCGCCGCTGTCGACACCACCGGCATCACCCGCATTCTGGCGACGGACATCGCGCAGGCCGATACGCTGGGCTATGTTATCCGCCTGATCGGCATGGCGGACACCGACGGCGGCAAGCTGTTCCAGCGTGTTCAGCCGCATCTGGTGCCGTTCGATCATCCACTCGCCCACGTTGATGGGGCCACCAATGCCGTCGTGGCGGAGGGCAACTTCTCGGGCCGTCTGCTGTTTCAGGGCGCGGGCGCGGGCGACGGGCCGACCGCCAGTGCGGTGGTGGCGGACATCATCGACATCGCGCGCGGAGAGATCGGCGCGCCGTTCTCGGTCCCGGTGGCAGAACTGGAAGCCTTGGCCCCGGCGGCATCGGGCCACCGGCTCGGCCGCGCCTATATCCGTTTCCACGTGGCTGACCGCCCCGGTGTGCTCGCCGAAATCACCGCCGCCATGCGCGATGCCGGGGTTTCCATCGAAAGCCTGATTCAGAAAGGTCAGTCGATCAACGGCGGCGAAGTGATGGTCGCGATGGTGACGCATGAAGTGCCGGAAGAGTGCGTGACCAAGGCGCTGCGCCTGCTCGAAGGTTCGCCGAATTTGTCGGAACCGCCGCTGGTGATGCAGATCCTGGGCGAATAGCGATTGGCACTTAAATCCTCCCTGAACTTGCTCGGGGAGGGTTTTCAGACTTATGCGGCATTCATCAGCGGTCCGAGATCTCTCCGTTCGCCACCTTCTCGGCATCGGAGCCTTTGGGCGCGTCGGGGATGTCCTTCAGGTCGATGATATAGACCGGCGGCGGGCCCTTGCCGATGCCAAGGCAGCCGCGTGCGCATCCGGGCAAGCCGCTGACATTGGGCGCGCGGGGCACGCCAGTGTTCTGGGCCTCGCGCGAGTTGGGGTCGCTGTCGGTGGTCGAGGGAACGCGCACATCCTCACCATGATCGGCGGCGCAGACAACGATTTCGCCCTTGGCATTCTCAAACCCGCAACGCTGGTTGCGGCGGGCGGCAGGGCCGTAAAGCTTCTTTTCCTGCGTGATGAACACCTGAATCTGCGGGTTGGCGTCTTCTGCCTTGCCAGAATCACCCTGACCCGCTTGCTGGGCAAATGCCGCATGACCTGCCGAACAGGCGAGCAAAACGGCAATCGCCGCACGCTTATACGCCTTCGTCAGGCTCATATTGTCGGTCCCACCGTCGCAAACACGTGCTGAAAAGTACTATTCTCGCCATAATCACGTGAACGGCAGATGACCATACTCGACATAGTGGGCTGTGCTGTTTAATCGCCGCTGCAAATCACGCCGATGCGCGGCCAACTTCATAACTTCAGGATGCCAGCCACACCATGACCCAGACCCCCGCCAGCAAGGTTCTTGATCGCGTTCTCGTGCTCGAAATGGTCCGCGTGA
The DNA here is from genome assembly GCA_040004085.1 of Novosphingobium sp. Classification (GTDB taxonomy): domain Bacteria; phylum Pseudomonadota; class Alphaproteobacteria; order Sphingomonadales; family Sphingomonadaceae; genus Novosphingobium. The sequence goes on along the minus strand of JBDUBN010000059.1, from coordinate 1,282 downwards.
CCGAAGCGGCCGCCATCGGCGCGGCCAAGCTGATCGGGCGCGGCGACGAAAAGGCCGCCGACGCTGCTGCGGTTGAGGCAATGCGCGCGGCGTTCAACGAACTGGCGATCGACGGCACCGTGGTGATCGGCGAAGGCGAACGCGACGAAGCCCCGATGCTCTATATCGGCGAAAAAGTCGGCTCGGCGATCGGCACCGGGCCGAAGATCGACATCGCACTCGATCCGCTGGAAGGCACAACCATCACAGCCAAGGCTGGCCCGAACGCGCTGGCGGTGCTGGCGATTGCCGAAGAAGGCAACCTGCTCAACGCGCCTGACGTTTATATGGACAAGCTGGCGGTTGGCCCCGGTTACCCGGAAGGCATCATCGATCTGGCGAAAACCCCGACCGAAAACGTCAAGGCAGTGGCTGCGGCCAAGGGCGTCGATCCGAGCGAGATTATCATCTGCGTGCTTGATCGCCCGCGTCATGCCGAACTGATCGCCGAACTGCGCGGATTGGGCTGCGGCGTGGTGCTGATCGGTGACGGCGACGTTGCCGGGGTGATTGCGGTGACCAACGAAGACACCACCATCGACATGTATATGGGTTCCGGCGGCGCGCCCGAGGGCGTGCTGGCGGCGGCCGCGCTGCGCTGCGTGGGCGGGCAGTTCAATGGCCGCCTGCTGTTCCGCAACGATGACGAACGCGCCCGCGCCAAGAAATGGGGCGTGACCGACCTGCACAAGATCTACACACTCAACGAACTGGCCAAAGGTGACTGCATTTTCGCCGCCACCGGGGTTACCGACGGGTCGCTGCTCGCCGGGGTCAAGCGCCGCAAGGACGGCACCATGACCACCGAAAGCGTCGTCATGCGCGCCTCCTCCGGCACCGTCCGCTGGGTCAAGAGTGAGCGCCGCAAGGGGCATTGACCCGCCGGTCCACCGGTTTTGCCGGGGCAATTCGGGGTAATTGTTGCAATCCGGGCGTGCTTGGCTAAGGCGCTCCGGCGCTGACGCGCGTTTTCTGACGTTTGTGACAAAGAGGGTCGACGCGATGAAGATCATGGCCGGAAATGGCAATTTGCCGCTGGCACGGGCAATCGCGGGCTATCTGGAAGTGCCGCTGACCGACGCCAGCGTGCGGCGCTTTGCCGACGAGGAAGTGTTCGTCGAGATCCACGAGAACGTGCGCGGCGAGGACGTGTTCGTCGTCCAGTCGACCAGCTTTCCGTGCAACGATAACCTGATGGAACTGCTGATCTGCATCGATGCGCTGCGCCGCGCCTCGGCCAAGC
>JBDUBN010000058.1:0-10839 GCA_040004085.1 Novosphingobium sp. | reverse complement strand
GTGCAGCCCGCTGCCAGCGCCGGAGAGATCTTGAGACAGGCCATCAGCAGCGGGAAGTTCCACGGCACAATCTGCGCGCAGACACCGACCGGCTCCTTCAGCGTGTAGCTGAACACCGTTCCGGCCGGCAGAGTGTACGGCGCGGTTGTCTGACCGGAAACCTTGCTGGCCCAGCCCGCCATGAAGCGGATCTGGCTGATCGCGCCGGGAATGTCGACGGCCCCGGCCATGCCCTTGGGCTTGCCGTTATCGATTGCCTCAAGCTCGGCAAATTCATCGGCATTGGCCTCGAGCAGATCGGCAAGGCGATTCATCGTCCGCTCACGAACCATCGGAGGCAGGCCCGACCAGCGGCCATCGTCAAAGGCGGCGCGGGCGGCAGCAACGGCGCGATCAACATCACGATCAGAGGCATCGGCCACCTGGCCGATCACCTTGCCGGTCGAAGGGTCTTCCACCGAAATGGTCGCGCCGTGGCTCGAATCGACCCATTCGTTGTTGATGAACAGCTGCGGCTTGCGTGCGATAAACTTTTGCGCAGCCGCGGAGTAGGCGGGCTGCTCAAAGGTCAGGGTGGACATTTCGTTCATCGGATTTTCCTTTCCCAGAAGGTCGCTGCCGTAACGCGATCTATCATTCGGCAAATTTGTAGGTGCTACATACAAATTTTGCTTGCCGATGCAACCAAAAAGCGCTCTCATTGGACGCAACAAGACAAGTGATGGGTGGGAGAGTTCAGTCCATGCGCCAGTGGATCATCGCCAGCGGGGCAACCTCGCTAGACCAGATGCGCATGGCCGACGCGCCAAAGCCGGTCCCAGGCCCCGGACAGGTGCTGGTCAAGGTCAGGGCCTGCTCGATCAATTACCGCGACCAGGCGATCCCGCTGGGGTTCTATATCGGCGGGCCGGTTGCCGGGGACACCGTACCGCTGTCTGACGGCACCGGTGAGATCGCCGCAGTCGGCGCAGGCGTGACCGGACTTGCTCCGGGTGACCGGGTCGCTGGCTGCTTTTTTCAAGATTGGGCGGACGGCCCGCCCAACCCGATGGTTGGCCTGGCGCTTGGCGCTTCAGGGGCACCAGGTATGTTGCAAGACTATGTTGTTCTGCCCGCACATGGTGTGGTCAAGCTCGCCGAATCGCTGTCATTCGAGGAAGCCGCCTGCCTGCCCTGCGCCGGGGTAACCGCGTGGCACGCGCTGATGGAGGGCCCAAACCCGCTCAAGTCCGGGCAGAGCGTGCTGGTGCTGGGCACCGGCGGCGTTTCGCTGCTCGCGCTGCAGATCGCCAAGGCCGCTGGCGCGCGGGTGATCGCCACCTCATCGAGCGATGACAAGCTGGCCCGCGCCAAAGCGCTCGGCGCGGACGAGTTGATCAACTATCGCACCACGCCTGACTGGGGAGTCGAAGCGGCGCGCCTGACGGGCGGCGTCGATCATGTGGTTGAGGTCGGCGGAGCCGGCACGCTCGCCCAGTCGATCCAGGCGGTGGGCTTCAACGGCGAAATCGCGCTGATCGGCGTCCTCACCCGCGAGGGCGACACCAGCCCGCACGGGCTGATGTTCAAGGGCGCATCGATTCGCGGCATCTTCGTCGGCTCGAAAGGCATGGCGCAGCGGCTCAATGCCTTTATCGATACCCACGCGATCAGGCCAGTGATCGACCGGACTTTCCCGATCGAGCAGGCGCTTGACGCCTATCGCTACCAGGCATCCGGATCGCAGTTCGGGAAGGTCGTCATTACACTTTGAGGAGGAACGCGTGGAAGGAGTGCTTGGCTGGGGGCAGCGCCTGGGCGCAGTGGCGCAGATTGCCCTCGTCGTGGAAGACCTGCGCGCCTCGATTGACCATTTCATCCGTGATCAGGGTGCCGGGCCGTTCTTCGTGCTCGATCAATTCTGGCAGGCCGGACAGTTCTATCGCGGGCAGCCCAGCCTGGCGGACGTGACCATTGCCATGGGTTTTTCCGGGCAGACCTGGTTCGAACTGATCCAGCCGCTCGACCAGCACCCTTCGGTCTACCGCGAAACGATCAGCGCGCGTGGCTATGGCTTCCATCACCACGGTATCGGCTACGCCGACTGCGAGGCGGAATTGCCGCGCTATCTGGCCAACGGCTGGCGCGAGGTGTTCCGCGCTGCCGTGCCGACTGGCGGTGAAGTGATCTACCTTGAGAACCTGCACGCGCCCGCGCCCGGCTTCATCGAGCTGCTGCCCGCGACACCGGGCATGGATGAGACTTTCACGCGCTTCTGGAAGGCGGCACAGGACTGGGACGGAAGCGATCCAGTGCGGCCGTTTGTTTAAGAACGAAAAACAGGGAGGAAGCAGACATGGATCAGCAACAGCGACGGGGCGGCTCCTATCAGGCCTGGCTGGTGGGTCTGCTCAGCCTCAACTTCGGTATTCTATTCTTTGATCGCAACTCGCTTAATTTCCTGATGACCTTCGTGCAGCCGGATCTGCACCTGTCGAACAGCCAGGTCGGCACGGTAGCGGGCATATTTTCCTTCGCTTGGGCACTGGCGGCCTTCGGGATCAGCCGAATTTCCGATGTGATCGGCAACCGCAAGCTATTGCTGGTGATCGCTACGCTGGCATTCTCGGCCTGCTCGTTCCTCACCGGACTCGCCAGCAGCTTTGCCATGATGATCGGCGCGCGGATCGTCATGGGTATCGCCGAAGGCGGGGTCATGCCGATCAGCCACGCCATCGTCGCCGATGAGGTCGATCCGCAGCATCGAGGGCTGGCGCAGGGGATCGCGCAGAACTTCGGCTCGAACTTCTTCGGTTCCTTTGTCGCGCCCGTGGTGCTGGTCTGGGTGGCGCAACACTATGGCTGGCGCAACGCCTTCTACATCGCCGGCATTCCCGGCCTGCTCAGCGCCACACTATTATGGTTCTTCATCAAGGAGCCGCTGGCGCTACCGGCCAAGTCCCAAGCCGCTGCCCGCCCACAGTTCGGTGACGCGTTGGCCGGATGGCTGCGCGCAGTTGGCGAGGCTTTGAAGGTCCGCAACGTCCTGATCTGCGTGGTCATGGGCATCCTGCTGGTAGCCTATCTGGTGATCTGCTGGGCCTTCATGCAGCTTTACCTGACCAACGTTCGCGGCTTTAGCGCAGGCGAAGCGAGCTGGCTGATGGGCACGCTCGGCCTGTCAGCCACCTTGGGCAGTTTCCTCATTGCCGGGCTTTCAGACCAGATCGGTCGCCGCCCGGTGATGATCGCGATGCCGCTGATCGCCGCGATCCTGCCACTGGGGGCGATGTTCTGGCAGGGTTCCTATCTGGGCATGTCCGCGATTTTCTTCATCGGCTGGGGGCTCAACGGGGTGTTCCCCCTGTTTATGGCCACCATCCCGTCCGAGAGCGTAAGGCCAGAGCAGGCCGCAACCGTGTTCGGCCTGTGCATGGGCAGCTGCGAGATCGTCGGCGGCGCGGCGGGTCCGCAAGTCGCGGGCTGGCTGGCTGATGCCTATGGGCTGGCTGCACCGCTGTGGATGATGCTGGCGCTGTGCCTGCTGGCCGGACTGTGCGCCTTTGGCCTGATCGAATCCGCCCCGCGCGTGCTGGGCCGCAAATCCGCAATACCTGCAATCGCAATCTGACGAGGAGAGACCCGATGTCCACTATGACTGCCCCGCCGTCCAACAAGGCCGAAATCGTCAATGTGCCATTCCCATTCAAGGATCTGGTCGCGCGCCACAGTCCGGGCGGGCGCTACATCGACGCGATGGACGACAATGAAAGTCCGTGGGTGCCGTTCGGCCCCAATGCTGCGGTCAAGCATCTCGCCTTTGACGTTCGGCAGGGGATCTTTTCTAATATACTGTGGGTTAAAGGTCCCGGGGCGGTCGGCACGCATCTCCATCGCGGCACAATCATGATGGTCTGCCTTGAAGGCAGCGTGCGCTATCTGGAATATGACTGGGTGGCGCGGCCGGGCGGGCTGATCCTGGAGGTGCCGGGCGAAAGTCATACGCTGGTCACCGAGCATCCTGACGGCGTCAAACTGTTCGGCTGGATGCAGGGGCCGATCGAGTTTTACGACGAGAATGGTCAGTTCGTCGAAACCACTGACGTGTGGTGGTTCATAAACCACTACGAGAGCTATTGCCGCGAGCACGGCATTCCGATCAATCCCAAGCTCTACCTGTGAGTACGCTTGACCAATTCGCCATCGCGGGCCGATCCGCGCTGGTCACCGGTGCCGCATCGGGTATCGGCCTCGCCTATGCCGAGGTCTTGGCCGAGGCTGGGGCCCGCGTCACCCTCACCGATATTGACGCCGAAGGTGCCGCGCGCGAGGCGACGCGATTGTGCGCCGAAGGTTTCACCGCACGGGCGGATCAGCTCGACGTCTCGGATCGCGTGGGCGCAGCGCGGGTGTTCGATGCCCACGCCGCAGCCTATGGCGGGCTGGACATCTGCTTTGCCAATGCCGGCGTGGGCATGGGCCCTGGCTTCCGCAGCGCCGACGGCCAACGCGTCGCGGACGGACAGGTCGATACTTTCGATGCCGAGCTGTGGGACCGCTCGATCGCGATCAACCTGACCGGTGCCTACAACACCGTGCGCAACGCCGCACGGCTGATGAAGGTTGGCGGCAAAGGTGGCTCAATCATCGCGACGGCCTCTAACGCCGGGTTCATGCTCGAGCCGATCGTGCCGATGCCATATCACCCTGCGAAGGCCGGAGTGCTGCATCTGGTCCGCGCACTGGCGCTCGAACTTGCCGCCTATCGCATCCGCGTCAACGCCATCGCGCCGGGGCCGTTCGTCACCAACATCGGCGGCGGCTGGGCCAAGAACGACCCGGCGGTGCGCAAGGCTTTCGACGCCTCGATTCCGCTGGGTGCCATGGCCGAAACCGACCAGATCAAGCCGCTCGCGTTGCTGTTGGCGAGCGATGCGTCGAGCTATATCACTGGCGCGACCATGGTGATTGACGGTGGGGTAGCGCTGGGCGCGCCCAAGTGAAAGCGGCGCGTTTCATCGGACTGCACCGGCCCCTGGTTGTTGAAGCGTTGCCCGACCCGGAGCCGGGCGCGGGCGAAATTGTGGTGCAAGTGGGGCGCTGCGGGATTTGCGGCAGCGATCTTCACATGAGCGAGGAGGCGGCTTTCGGGGCAACCCCGGGCGACGTCTTTGGGCATGAATTCGCCGGCGAAGTGGTCGCGCTGGGGCGCGGAACAGCAGGGGTTGCACTGGGCGATCTGGTTGCAGTCAGTCCGCTCAAAAGCTGCGGGCAGTGTGAAGCCTGCCGCAAAGGCGAAGTGCAATGGTGTGCTGGTTTTGGTTTGCAGGGCGGTGGCTATGCTGAGTTCGCGCTCACTCGGCCTAATCAGTGCATTCGCCTTCCAGCAGGCACCGGGCTTAACGACGGTGCGCTGGTCGAGCCGCTTGCGGTGGCGTTGCATGGGGTCAAGCTGAGCGCAATGCGCCGCGGCGACAAGGTACTTGTGATCGGGGCCGGTCCGATCGGGCTATCGGTCGCGTTCTGGGCCAAACGGTTTGGTGCGGCGCATGTTACCGTTCAGGCGCTGGCCGAATGGCAACGCGGTCTTGCGCTGGCGATGGGCGCGGATGCCTTTGTCGCCGAAGCCGCCGATCCGGTGGGCGCGGCGGCGCTGGCGATGGGCGGAGTGATGCCCGATGTGGTATTTGAATGCGCCGGGGTGCCGGGGCTTATCGAGCAGGCGGTCAAACAGGTCCGCAACCGCGGTACCATCCTGTTGCTCGGGCTATGCACCCAGCCTGACAGCATCAACACCTTCGCGATGCTCTCGAAAGAGGTTCGGCTGGTGACCTCGGCGTTCTTTACCCGTCAGGATTTCGAGGCGTCGGTCGACGTGCTCGAAAGCGGAGTGGTTGAACCGCGATTGATGATCACCGGCACAGTTTCACTGGGCGAGCTCCCCGATATGTTCGAGGCGCTCAAGGCGCGCACGCACCAATGCAAGGTTCTGGTCGCGCCTTGATTGGCAAGCCACTGACCCGAGCAAGCGGGCGGCGAACTACTTTTCCCCCAGCGCCTTGTCCTCGTTGGCGCGCTTGATCAGGTATTGGCGGATCGCCTCGGCATCCTCGGGCCGCAGCGCCGTTCGGAACGAAACCATGCCTTTGGCGCTGTCTCCGTGCATCAGCGCGCCATCGATCACCACCGCCTTGATACCCTCTGGCGCACCGATATAGGGCGAATGCCGAAGATCGGGGTTGAGCCCGCCTGCCACCGCCGCGTCGCCGTGGCACACCGCGCAATAGCGACCATAGTGCTGCGCACCGAGCGCGACTTGCTCGGGTTTGCCAGTGAACAGCGGCGGATCGAGCGGCAGCTTGTTCATAGGTGGAGGCGCAGGCAGCGCGCCCTTGGCACCCAGTTTGAAGACCACCAGCCGGCTGATATTGCGGGTCGCCCCGCCCTTGCCCGCGAGCACGCCGGTGGCGATATCCCACACCCCGCCCCAGCCGACCATGATCGCGACATACTGCTCGCCGCCGATTGAATAGGTCATCGGCGCAGCAATTACGCCGGTTTGCACCGGGAATGACCACAGCTTACGGCCCTTGTCGGCGGTATAGGCGCTGAAGGCACCTTGGGCATCGCCCTGGAACACCAGATTTCCCGCCGTTGCCAGCGTGCCGCCGTTCCACGCCGCCGGATGAGCGACGCGCCAGACTTCCTTTTGCGCCACTGGATCCCAGGCGATGAGCGCTCCGGTGGTGGCAGCGATGGCGCCCGCACGCGCGGCCTTGTTGGCTGGCATGGAAATTAGCGCGCCGTCCTGCGCGGTCTGGAACCCCATACTGCTGGCCTTCCACCCCTTGGCGGCGGCATAAGGGTAGGCAGCGAGGTTGGCCGGGATATAAACTAGGCCGGTCTTCGGGCTGAAACTCATCGGCTGCCAGGAATGCGCGCCACCGGCTCCGGGCAAACCAATGAAGGGGGCACCGGTCTTGTCATACTTTGCCGCCGGATTGATCGTCGGGCGGCCAGTTTTGGGATCGATACCCGTGGTCCAGTTCTGCGGCGCGAAAGAACCCGCCGAAATGAACTGGCCGGTCGTGGCATCGAGCATATAAAAATAGCCGTTCTTGGGCGCATGCAGCGCAACATGGCGCAGCTTTCCACCCACGTTCAGGTCGGCAATGGTGATCTGGGCGTTGCTGTCATAGTCCCAGCGGTCTTCTGGGGTTTCCTGGAAATGCCACGCATATTTTCCAGTATCGGCATGCACCGCGACGATGGACGATGTGTAGAGCGCATCGCCTTCGCGGCCCGATGCTGCGGCGCTCCAAGGCTCGGCATTGCCGGTGCCAAACAGGATCAGATTGGTTTTGGGATCATAGGTGATGGCATCCCATACCGTGCCGCCACCGCCCAGCTTCCACCATTCACCAGTCCAGGTCTTGGCCGCCTTCTGCAAAGCCTCGTCATCAGCGCCATCGGCGGGGTTGCCAGGCACCGTGTTGAACCGCCAGACCTCCTTGCCGGTGGCACGATCATAGGCGGCGATATAGCCGCGCGCCTTGAATTCGGCGCCGCCGCTGCCGATGATCACCAAACCGCCAGCCACGCGCGGTGCGCCGGTGATGGTGTAGTCGTCCTGATTGGGCACGACCACCTGTGACCATGCGACCGCACCGGTCTTCTGGTCGAGCGATACCAGCCGCCCATCGAGCGTAGCGACAAAGACCTTGTCACCATAGAGCGCGACGCCGCGGTTGACCGCATCGCAGCAGGCGCGGACCAGCGTTTCGCGCGGCACCTTGGGGTCATAGGACCACTTGAGCGCGCCGGTGCGCGCGTCATAGGCCTTGACCATCGACCAGGCGGTCGAGACGTACAGCACCCCATTATGCATCAGCGGCGTGGCTTCCTGACCGCGCGCGGTTTCCATGTCGGCCGACCATGCGAGGCCCAGCCCGGCCACATTGCCATCGGTGATTCCGGTCAGCGAGGAGAAGCGTTGCTCGCCCAGGTCATGGCCATAGTTCAGCCATTCGCCTTCGGGCGCGTTGACCAGCATGGCGTCGGTAATGCCTTCGGTCACGGGCGGTGAAGCGTGCTTCCCGCAGGCGGCCAATGCCAGCAGTGCAGCCAAGGCCAGAGCGTTGAAGCGCATGTCCGATCCTCTCGTTCCAGCCCGCATTTCGCAGGTCCGTGCAATGACTGTGTTTCGTAAGGGCGCGCGGGCGTCAACCCCAGCGGTTGATCTCCGGCCCGGGGGCCCATGACTTGAACGGCTCGGCCACAGTGGCGCGGGCCAAGGCGCGCCGGATCGATGGACGGGCCTCCATCCGCTTGAGCCATGCCTGGATGCGCGGCTTGGCCTCGATCGACTCTGGCACCAGCTCGCCCATTGCGGCCAGCCAGGAGAAGCTGACCAGATCGGCGATGCTGAACTGCCCCATCAACCAGTCGCGCCCATCGGCCAACTGGTCCTCTGCCGTCTGCGCAAAGGCGATTACCTTTGCGTGGCTGTCCGCGACTTGATCAGCAGGAAACAAGCCATCGCGCAGGCTTTGCCAACGCTGCTGTAGATCCGGGCTGGCAATGGCGGCGATGCACGCGTTGAACGCCCCATCCTCGATCCCGGCGAGCTGGCCGTGTGCATGGGCTTTGCAACCCAGGAACGCCGCCGCCGGGGAGGCGCGTTCGGTTGCGCGCCGGCACCACATCAGCATCTGCCAGTGCGTGTAAGGGTCGGCGGGTTGCAGACCCACGCCACCGGCCAGTTCATCGAAGAATTGGGCGATGAAGACCGATTCGGTCATCGCTTCGCCATCGATGACCAGCACCGGGCCCTCGCCCTCAACCCCCATGTCAAGCGCCACCCGGTCGGTCACTCCGGCCAACCGGTGCCGCTCACCGGCGAGAAGGTCGATCGCTCGGCAGTCCACCGCGAGGCCGGTTTCTTCAAGCGCCGCCAGCACGGTCAACGAGGCACCATTGGGCTCGCCGTGGTACAGGATCATGTCGCTCACAGCCCGATCCCTTCCTGCTCGGCCTTGTTCGGGAAATAGTCCTGCTCGAGCAGTTCGACCCGGCTGGCCATCGCTGTACGCCCCAGTCTCCAGCATTCGCGTGTTGCCGGGCGGCGGTAGATCGCGCGCAGCCAGCGCATGATGTTCGGCGTCAAATCATCGTTGGAAAGCTGCGGCTGCGACAGCGGCATCGAATAAGCAAGGTTGAAGCCGTTGACATCTGCCAGTGAATACTGGTCGCTCGCCAGCCATTCGCGCTTGCCCAGTTGTTCTTCAAGCATGCGGATGCCAAGCCCGATCCGGCGCCCACTCTCGGCCATTTCTGCCTCGCTGAACAGGCCATAGACTGCCTTGCGCCAGGCAAGCTGCCGTTCGGGCAGCGGGATGCGGGCAATGGCTGCGTCAATTTTTGTTTCGCCGTGCGCGGCGAGCGCATTGGGGCCAACAAAGTACTTCCAGCCAAACATCGAAAAACTGGGGGCGAGCCACTGATCCATGAACTTCATCCACCAGCGCACGCGCAGCCGGTCACGCGGATCGCCCGGCATCAGCGGAGGTCCAGCGAACGCCTCATCGACGTACTCCATGATTGCGGTGCTCTCGACCAGCACCCGATCCCCATGCGTCATCGCCGGGATCGTTCCCTGCGGATTTATCGCGAGATATTCCGGTTTGTGCTGATCGAAATTGAGCATGTCGATGTAGTGACTGTCGAACGCCACGCCCTTTTCCATAAGCGCCAGCATCGGCTTGCCCGAATTGGCATTCGGCTCCCAGTGATAGAGCGTAACATCGGCCACGGGTGGCCTCTCCTTGTTTTACTATTTTGTATGTCATGCATACTATCCCGCCACCAAAGGTCAAGGCGCGATCCAGCGCTTTCTCGCCGAGCCACCGCCCGCCCGACTGGCGCTTGTGCCACAGCCTCCTTCGGGCTATGTTGTATGCTTTACATACAAATTGGATGTCCGGGATGAGTGCGAAGATCATTGATGGCCTGAAACTTTCAAAGCACTTGCGCGCAGGGCTGGCTGATCGGATCAGCCTGTTGCGCGATCAGGGGGTAGTGCCCGGTCTGGCGGTGATCCTGGTCGGCGATGACCCGGCCTCGGCGGTTTATGTCGGCCGCAAGATAAAGGCTTGTGAGTCGGTCGGCATCCGCTCGGTCTCGCATCGCTTTGCCGAAGACGTTGCCCAGGACGACCTGACGAACTGCATCGCGCAGGCCAACGCCGACCCTGAGCTTCACGGCATTCTGGTGCAGCTTCCCTTGCCCGAGCACATCGACATGGCGGCGGTGCTGGAAGCGATTGCGGTCGACAAAGATGTCGATGGCTTCCACCTTTACAACGTCGGCGCGCTGGTTGCCGGACGCACGGTGTTTTCGCCCTGCACGCCCTATGGCGTGATGCAATTGCTCGACAGCGAGGAGATACCGCTCGCGGGTCAGAACGCCGTGGTCGTCGGCGCAAGCAATATCGTGGGCAAACCCATGGCGATGATGCTGATGGCGCGCGGGGCGACCGTTTCGATCTGCCACATCCAGACGCGCGATCTGGCGCAATACACGATCATGGCCGACATTCTCGTGGTCGCCGCCGGGGTGCCGAACCTGATCCTGCCGCAGATGGTCAAGCGCGGCGCGGTGGTCATCGACGTCGGCATTAACCGGCTGGCGGACGGCTCAATCACAGGCGATGTCGATTTCGAAGGCGTCCGCGCCAAGGCCCGCGCGATCACTCCGGTTCCCGGCGGAGTCGGGCCGATGACGGTTACCATGCTGCTTGAGAACACCGTGAAGTCAGCCGAACTGGCGCAGGGATTGGTCACTGGCCGCAGGGCTGCCTGA
>JBDUBN010000356.1:0-3217 GCA_040004085.1 Novosphingobium sp. | reverse complement strand
TATCCGCAAGCCGTCGGGTGGGCGATGGCCAGCGCCTTGCGCGGTGACACCCGCATCGCTGCCAGCTGGATCGGCGAAGGATCGACGGCGGAGGGCGATTTTCACTCCGGCATGACCTTCGCCGCCGTCTTCAACGCGCCGGTCGTGCTCAACGTGGTCAACAACCAGTGGGCGATCTCCAGCTTTTCGGGCTTTGCCGGGGCGGAGCGGACAACATTCGCCGCACGCGCTGTGGGCTATGGCATCGCCGGGCTGCGGGTGGACGGCAACGATGCGCTGGCGGTCTATGCGGCGACCCGCTGGGCGGCCAACCGCGCGCGGGGGAACATGGGGCCGACGCTGATCGAGCATTTCACGTACCGGGTGGAGGGCCATTCCACCTCCGACGATCCCGGCCAGTACCGCTCTGCGCTGGAGTCCAAGGACTGGCCGCTGGGTGATCCGATCACTCGCCTCAAACTGCACCTGATCGCGCTTGGCGAATGGTCTGAGGACCAGCACGCCGCGATGGACCGCGAACTGGCCGAAACCGTGAAGGCGGCGACCAAGGAGGCGGAAAAGAGCGGCGTTCTGGGCCACGGGCTGCACCATCCTTTCCACACCATGTTCGAAGACGTGTTCGAGGAACTGCCGTGGCATCTGGAAGAACAAGCCGAGCAGGCCATTCGGGAACGGCGGATCAAATGGCCGGAGTGGAAGGAATGACACGCGAGGAAGCGCCAGTTTCGTTGCACGAGGCGGAAGAACTCGCCGCGCAGAAGGGCCGCCGTCTCAACATGATTGAGGCGATCAATGAGGCGCTGGCGGTGATGCTGGAGCGCGATCCGGATGTGGTGATATTTGGCGAGGACGCGGGCTATTTCGGCGGCGTGTTCCGCGCCACGGCAGGGCTACAAGCGAAATTCGGCAAGCATCGCGTGTTCGACACTCCGATCAGCGAGGGCGGCATCATCGGCGTCGCGGTCGGCATGGGTGCATATGGCCTGCGCCCGGTGCCTGAAATCCAGTTTGCCGACTACATATACCCCGGCCTTGACCAACTGGTGTCCGAAGCCGCGCGCCTGCGTTACCGCTCCGCCGGAGAATTCACCGCGCCGATGACCGTGCGCTCGCCTTTTGGTGGCGGGATATTCGGCGGACAGACGCACAGCCAAAGCCCGGAGGCGCTGTTCACCCACGTCGCAGGCCTGAAAACTGTTATCCCCAGCACCCCGCACGATGCCAAAGGGTTGCTCATCGCCGCCATTGAAGACAACGATCCGGTGATCTTCTTTGAGCCGAAGCGCATCTATAACGGGCCGTTCGATGGCTATTACGACAAACCGGTGCAACCGTGGAACACCCATGCCGACTCGGTTGTGCCCGAGGGGTATTATGCGATCCCCTTGGGCAAGGCGCGGATCGTGCGCGAGGGCGCGGCACTAACAGTGCTGGCTTACGGCACTATGGTCCACGTGGCCGAGGCCGTACTGCGCGAGAAGGGTGTGGACGCCGAAATCATTGACCTGCGCACCCTCGTTCCGCTGGATATTGAGGCTGTGCAAAAGTCGGTGGAAAAAACGGGCAAATGTCTGATCATCCACGAAGCGACGCGGACGTCGGGTTTTGGCGCCGAACTCAGCGCGCTGGTGCAGGAACGCTGTTTCTATCACCTCGAAGCGCCGATCGAGCGGGTCACCGGGTTCGACACGCCTTATCCGCACAGCCTTGAATGGGCGTACTTTCCGGGTCCGGTCCGCATTGGCGAGGCTGTTGACCGCTTGCTTAAGGACTGAACCGATGGGCCGCTATACATTCCGCCTGCCCGACATCGGCGAAGGCATCGCCGAGGCTGAGGTTGTCGCGTGGCATGTCGCGGTGGGCGATATGGTTGAGGAGGACAGCCCGCTGGCCGACATGATGACCGACAAGGCCACGGTCGAGATGGAAAGCCCCGTGACCGGACGGGTGGTCTCGCTCGCCGGGGAAGTGGGCGACAAGGTGGCGATTGGCTCCCCGTTGGTTGTGCTGGAAGTGGACGCGGACGCGACGGAGGAGGGGGCGCACGATGGGCAGCCCGATGCTCAAGCCGTAATGGCGGAACGGGAGCCTCCTTCTACTTCTAAACCCGTCCAGGCAGAGCTTGTCGAGCCGAAGGCGGGAGAAGCCCAGCCTCTGCCTTTATCTTCGCAACCGACGCCCAAACCAGTAGTAAAAAACAGCCCTTCGACAAGGTCAGGGAAGATAGGAGAGGAGAAAGAAGGAAGAACCGCCAAAGTCCTTGCCAGCCCAGCGGTTCGCGCCCGCGCTGCGGAACTTGGGATTGATCTCTCGCACGTCCGCCCGGCACAGGGCAACCACGTGCGGCATGGCGATCTGGACGCTTTCCAATCGTACAACGGCTCGGGCGGTTACCGCCCAGCCGCCACGAAGGGCCAAGACCAGCAGATCAAGGTCATCGGCCTGCGCCGCAAGATCGCCGAAAACATGGCCGCGTCAAAGCGCAACATTCCGCACTTTTCTTATGTCGAGGAGTGCGACGTCACCGCGCTGGAGGAAATGCGCGCGCAATTGAACGACAATCGCGGCGATAAGCCCAAGCTGACCATGCTGCCGCTGATGATCACCGCGATCTGTCAGGCGCTGCCGCAATTCCCGATGCTCAACGCACGCTATGATGATGAGGCGGGTGTGGTCACGCGGTTTGGCGCGGCGCATCTGGGCATTGCGGTGCAAACGCCGGGCGGCCTGATGGTGCCGGTGATTCGCAATGCTCAGGACTTGAACCTGTGGCAGCTCTCCGCAGCGATCGCCCGATTGGCCGAGGCCTGCCGCACTGGAACCGCCAAAGCCGAGGAACTGTCAGGCTCTACGTTGACGATCACTTCGCTCGGTCCGCTGGGCGGCATTGCGTCAACGCCGGTAATCAATCGCCCGGAAGTGGCAATCATCGGCCCGAATCGCATAGTCGAGCGACCGATGTTCGTGCCCGACGAAATGGGCGGTGAGCGGATTGCCAAGCGTAAGCTGATGAACGTGTCGATTAGTTGCGATCACCGGGTCGTCGATGGCTGGGACGCAGCGAGTTTTGTTCAGGCCGTTCGCAAATTACTGGAAACGCCGGTGTTGATGCTGACCATTTAGAGCCAGATGACGTTAGATTGCACCGCCGTGACGGAGCCAAAATTTGGTTCAGGGCAAGGAACGAGGAGGGAGTTATGCGAGCATATAATGACCG
>JBDUBN010000355.1:0-3218 GCA_040004085.1 Novosphingobium sp. | reverse complement strand
GACACGCGCAACATCGGCCCTACACCATGACCCCGCCGCGCATCCTGACCATTGCCGGATCGGATTCGTCGGGTGGCGCGGGGATTCAGGCAGACATCAAGACCATCACCATGCTCGGCGGCTATGCCATGACCGCGATCACCGCGATCACCGCGCAGAATACGCTGGGTGTATCGGCGGTCGAGGTGTTGTCGCCGGATCTGGTGGCGGCGCAGGTTGACGCCTGCCTTTCCGACATTGGCGTGGATGCGGTGAAGATCGGCATGTTGGGTTCGGCTGCAGTCGCCCATGCGGTGGCTGACCGGATCGAAGGCCTGACGGCCCCCATCGTGTTCGACCCGGTGATGATCGCCACCAGCGGCGCGGCTTTGGCCGATGCTGACACCATTGCCGCGTTCGAGCGCCTGATGCGCCTCGCCACGCTGACCACGCCCAACGTGCCGGAACTGGCAGCGCTGGGCGGCGATGCGGGCATGGCTGCGCGCGGGATCGCTTATCTCGCCAAGGGCGGCGATGCGGCGGGTGCGGTGCTGGAGGACCGGTTGATGATGCCGGGTGAGGCACCCGTGGTCTGGCAATCGGCCCGTATTGATACGCGCCACACCCACGGTACCGGCTGCACTTTGGCGAGCGCGATTGCGACGTTCCTGGGGGCTGGCCTGCCGCTTGTCGACGCAGTCGAGCGCGCACGGGCGTTTGTCAGAGCGGCGCTGGAGGCCGCGCCGGGGTTTGGTGGCGGGCATGGCCCTTTGGGCCATCAGGCAGTGCGGCGAACTTGAACGCAAGTGTGCTGATTGACAAAAACCCCGTCTACCCTGAGCTCGTCGAAGGGCTGCACTTTGCTTTGTGCGGCATCGCCCCACTCAATCCAGATCGTAAAACCGCCTGATTTCCGCCCACGCTTCGTCCGCTGTCTCAACCCAGGTAAACAGCTTCATATCCTCCGCGTTGATCACGCCTTCCTCCGCCAGCGCGTCGAAGTTGATCACGCGGGTCCAGAATTCCTTCCC
The DNA here is from genome assembly GCA_040004085.1 of Novosphingobium sp. Lineage (GTDB taxonomy): Bacteria > Pseudomonadota > Alphaproteobacteria > Sphingomonadales > Sphingomonadaceae > Novosphingobium. The sequence goes on along the minus strand of JBDUBN010000355.1, from coordinate 2,208 downwards.
GAACAGCAGGATCGGAATCGGCTTCATCTTGCCGGTCTGCACCAGCGTCAGTAGCTCCATGAACTCATCGAGTGTGCCAAAGCCGCCGGGAAACACCGCCACCGCCCGCGCGCGCAGCAGGAAGTGCATCTTGCGCAGCGCGAAATAGTGGAACTGGAACGCCAGATGTGGGGTGACGAAAGTGTTGGGCGCCTGTTCGTGCGGCAACACAATGTTGAGGCCGATATTCTCCGCCCCCACATCCGCCGCACCGCGATTGGCCGCCTCCATGATCGACGGCCCGCCGCCCGAGCAGACCACGAACTGGCGCATGCCGTTTTCCACCAGCGCACATTCGCTGGCAGTGCGGGCCAGCGCGCGGGCCTCGTCATAATACTTCGATTTGGCGATCAACCGCTCGACCACAGCGAGTCGCTCTGGCGTTGTTGCCGATTTGCGCGCTGCATCGGCCTGTTCCGGCGAGGGAATTCGCGCGGAGCCATAGCAGACCAGGGTGGAGCCGATGTTGGCCTCGTCCAGCAGCATCTCGCACTTCAGCAGTTCCAGTTGGAATCGCACCGGGCGCAATTCCTCGCGCAACAGAAAGTCGGTGTCGCGGAACGCCAGCTTGTAGGCCGGATCCTGCGTTTGCGGGGTGGCGCTGACGTGCGATTCGACGAACCCGGCTTCCTGCTCGGCCTTGTAGAACCGGCGGCGGGTCAGGCGCTTGTCTTGGGGAGCGGGCTCAGGAGTGGTTGTCATGGTGTGAATTTACATCCCGGATCAGTGGCAAGTTGCGGCTCTGGTCCGCTGGCATGATCAGGCTGCAACAAAACTGGATGCCCCGCGAGGACTCGAACCTCGATAAACGGTATCAGAAACCGGTGTCTTACCATTAGACGACGGGGCAGGAGCGCGCGCCTCTACGGCGGCTATAATTCCGGGTCAAGAGTTTCGCGCCACAAATGTCGCCGCAACCGTCTGACAGAATCGACTGCGCTTGCTGTTATGGCCCGGCGGCGCTAGCATTACCGTCGATGCCCGCCACAACGGCGGTGAATTTATATTTGAGTAGAATGCCATGGCGGAATTCAATCCGCCGGAACGACGTGAGGAGGCCGGGCTGACAAGCCTTGCTTCCAACGAGGCGATTGCGGCCAGCAGCGGAGCGCCGGACTACCAGTCTGGCCGACCGCGCCCGCAATCCAGCCCGCGTCCGCCCGGTGATCGACCGGAACAGGCCCGCAATTCCGGCCATGCCTTAAAGGGCGCTGGTGGTGCTGCGCGTCCGGCCAGCCCGATCCGTCAGGCCTATGCCGCAATCGATCTGGGCACCAACAATTGCCGGTTATTGATCGCTAAGGCGTCTGACGAAAACTTCACCGTCATCGACGCGTTCAGCCGCGTGGTGCGGCTGGGTGAGGGATTGGCGCAGACCGGGCGGCTCTCTGACGAGGCGATGGACCGGGCGCTGGGCGCGCTGCACATCTGTGCTGACAAGCTGAAACGCCGCAACGTCCACCTCGCGCGCTCCGTGGCGACCGAGGCGTGTCGCCGGGCCAGCAATGGCGATGAATTCATCGAGCGGGTGCGGCGGGAAACCGGCATCCACCTTAACGTCATTAGCGCGCAGGAAGAGGCGCGGCTGGCGGTGCTCGGCTGCCATATCCTGCTGGAAACCGGCGACGGCCCGGCGATGATTTTTGACATTGGCGGCGGCTCGACCGAACTGGTCTTGATCGAAAGCACCCCATCGGTGCCGCGTATTCTCGATTGGCAAAGCGTGCCGTGGGGCGTCGTCTCGCTGTCGGAAACCTGCGGGCCCGAGATGGCCAGTGCCGACGACCGCCGCGCCCGCTATGACAAGATGCGCGGTCTGGTGCGCGATAGTTTTGCCGACTTTGCCAAGCGAATCACCTCGGAGCGCGGCAAGGGACCGGTCGCTGAACTGCGCCTGTTGGGCACCAGCGGCACGGTGACGACGCTGGCCAGCCTACATCTGGACTTGCCACAATATGATCGCCGCGCTGTGGACGGGTTGATCGTGCCGGTTGACGCCATGCGCGGCATCAGCTCGCGGCTGGCGATGATGACCCCGAATGAGCGCCGCGCGCTGCCGTGCATCGGCCGCGAGCGGGCCGATCTGGTGGTGGCGGGCTGCGCGATTCTTGAGACGATCATGGACTTGTGGCCGGCGGATCGCCTAGGGGTCGCCGATCGCGGCATCCG
>JBDUBN010000057.1:0-10858 GCA_040004085.1 Novosphingobium sp. | reverse complement strand
GCAGCACCAGCGCCATCTCTACCGCCGCCGCAGCGCGGGTATCATGAAGGAAGGCTGATGCCCCCATCACTTGACCAGCCGTTCGCGGGTCAGGGTGCCGCCACCCACGACGAGCGAGGGCGGTGTGAGGCCTGCGGTGTTGCATCCCGCCGTGGTCTGCAGAATCTGGCCATTTCCGTTTATCGTAATGTTGTCGCCGACTAGGACGAAGCAGGTCGCACCCGTTGCGGAGTGATTGACTGCGCCGCTGAGCGTCACGTTGGTTTTGGGTAAATAGACAAGGCCGGTGATGGACCATGTTGCCTTGCTGCCTGCCAGAGTGGCGCTGACCGTCGGGCCGCCGGGTTTGCGATAAACTGCCACGCCCTTCCACACCGACGTTGATGTACTGGGGGGCGCCTGGATGTCGATCGTGCCTCTCATCTTATCATCGCCAAACGGCGCAGCCGAGCCATCGAAAATGATCGTGGCGGATGCGCCTGTGGCCGTTTTGAGGATTTTATTATTGAGATCAAGCGTGCCATTCTTGATCACTACAACGGTGTTGGGCGATGTCAGCGTCACGTTACCGCTCAGTGTTACATTGCCGCAATATACCAGTAATGTGGCCGAGAGATTTCCAGTAGTTGCCGGGTTGGTCCCACAAGTTGTGACCGGAATATTGGACGCCAACGCGGCATACGGGTCCGGGGGAATTGTCTGATTGGACATGTTGTGGTTAGTGGGTGATGTGATCGAGGAGCAAGGGCCGGTGACGGTATTGGCCGCAAGGGCGAAATCTGCCGTAAGCCCGTTGCCATTGCAGTCCATCCCTCCGCCCGACATAACGCTGCAACCGGTCAGGTCGGCATTGGGAGTCCCGTTGGCCTGAAGGAAGGTGATTGCATACACGCAGGCGAATTGCGACGAGCCGGCGCTTCCCCCCGCAGTTACCGCGATGGCGCGCGAGGAGATCAGCTGGCCGCCGCCCCCCGATCCGGTGAACCCGAGTATCCGCGAGAACAACAGCGGGAACGTCGTGTCGATCGTCGCGTGGTAGCACGTCGATCCGGCTGGCAGGCCTGTCGTCGGGCAGGCGATGGTCGCGGACGTGACTGTCGTGCCGCCGACCCCATCGGTATAGCCATATTGCTTGGCGGCGGCGCGCGCTTCGTTCTGCGATGTGGTGCCAGTAGTCGCCGTGCCGCTGTTGACCGACGCTGCGGCCAGCGCGGCGCTGTCGGCGGCGTTCTGCATCGAGCGCTGCATGTAGTTCCAGCTGCCAAGTTCGACAGCCAACGCGAGCCCGCCAGATATTGGTACCAGCATCAGCGCAGTCAATGGCGCGATCGCTGCCCGGCGACAGTATACGAGTTGCGTCAGCAAGCTGGAAAATACCTGCCAAATACTGGCCCAATAACTGGCCCAAGAACTGGAAGAGCCAGATATCTCGCTTCGCAGAGTATTATCGTAGCGCATGATTGCCCCCGATGCTGCTTCTGGATCGAACTCTATTACTCTTGCACGGTGTGCCCCCAACCTGTCGGGTGCTATCCGGCCCCTATTACACCGGCAGGAACATGGCCCGAGGATTTCCCCGATGCGACGCACGAATCACAGCGTGCCAACTTGCGCGTATTAGCCTAATCGCTTCATTGGTTCAATTGCAATTAGGTTAACCCTTAAGGGTTAGCGTGATTGACCGAAATGGGGATAATATTTTCCAAATACAGCAGAAATATAGCACGGCCCGCTGATTTGCTCGTGACCTTCACTGGAATGCGGCGAGTCGGGCTGCACGTGCGATGGAATCCGTGACGTACGCGCTACAGTTAACCAGCAATGTTAAGGATTTTCGCCGCCTAAGCACATGTAAAAAGGAATTAATATTTTTTTAATATTTTCATGTTGACCAAACATCGGAAACGATGGACTTCTTATGCATCCCAGCAAGGGAACCAAGGCTTTGGCGGACCAGCGCGAGCGGTCTCCTGGTTAATTAAAATGGTCGCGTTGGTTCCAAAAAATGCCCCTTTGCTAGGTGGGCTAACCGGAAATAGATGCCGGAGCCTTTTGTTTTGGACAGCACGGTCGGCGTCCGATGTAATCGGCCGTGTATGCCGTGCATACGAGGGGATTACTTATGACCAACTTCATCAAATCATTTCTGCGTGACGAAACCGGCGCTGCGGCGGCCGAATATGCTTTAATTCTCGCCATTGTCGGCACGGGCATCGCCACTGCGGCCTTCGCGCTGGGCGGCGCCATTTCCGGCGCCATGGGCACTGCAAAGAATTGCATGGTCACACCCGTCCCGGCCAACTGCTGATCAGAATGGGCGGCTAGGACCTGCCTGCCGCCCACTTTCTTTCGCGCAAACTGCGCAAGCCAAGGGGTTTACACATGACCAAGTTCCTCAAATCATTTCTGCGTGATGAAACCGGCGCTGCGGCGGCCGAATATGCGCTGATCCTCGCCATTGTGGGCACCGGCATCGCTACTGCGGCCTTTGCCCTCGGTACTGCCATCAAGACCTCGATTGGCACCGCGACGACCTGCATAAATAGCCACGTCGCACCTTGCTGATCTGAATAGGCGGCCAGGCTCAGCTTGGCCGCCCACTTCCACTTGGGGGCAGGGGCATGCAACAGCGTAATTGGATCTTGCTGGGTATCGCGGTGGTCATTGGCCTGTTCGCGGTAGTCTTGGCCAACAGCTACTTCAGCGGCGTCCAGCAGAAGCAGGAACGCATCGCCGAGCAACAGAAATTGCAGCGCATTGTGGTCGCCAGCCAGGACATGGCCTTTGGCACCCCGCTTGGCATCCAGAACCTGCGCATGGCCAACTGGCCGGCGGATTCGGTTCCAGTCGGCGCATTCACTTCAATGGATGACGCAAAGCGCGGCAGGGTTGCCCTGCGCCCGATCGTGGTGGGAGAACCGGTGCTCGCCTCACGCGTTTCCGGCGTGGATGGCCGTGCGACGCTTTCCGCCAATCTCCCCGTCGGCAAGCTCGCCTATACTGTGCCGGTTAACGATGTCTCCGGCGTCGGCGGCTTCGTGCGCCCCGGTGATCGGGTCGACGTGATCCTCACCCGCCCGATCCCCGGTCCCGGCAGCAACTCTGGCACCGACAAGATGACCGATGTGATCCTCGAAGGGGTGCCTGTCCTGGGCATCGACCAGGTGGCAGACGAAAAGGACACCAAGGCCGCCCCCGCCAAAACCGCGACGCTTGAGGTCGATACTCTCGGCGCGCAGAAACTGGCGCTGGGGATCCAGCTCGGCGCGCTCAGTCTGGCGCTGCGCAATGTCGCCGACCAGGCCAGCGGAGCGCTGACGACCGTGGTGCCCAAGCACCTGTCGGTGAGCAATTATGTGATCCACGAAAGGCCCTCCGGCCAGTCGTCGTCGTTCGCGCCGCCAATGCTGCCCCGCCTGCCGAGTCTGGCCGCCGCCATGCTTTCACGCCCTGCGCGGCCCAAAAGCCCGACTATGACCGTGTTCCGCGGTACCCAACCTAGCGAATATGAGGTGAAACGTGGCTGGTAATCGCTCCAATCGGACGCTGCTGGCGCTCGCACTGGCCGGGGTGACAACCCTTCCTGTGACCCCCGCCGCCGCGCAGTCCAAAGCCTCAGTGCTACACGCTGGCACGCTCGAGATCCCGCTCAACAAAAGCCAGGTTGTCACCGCCGACCGGCCGATCGCCAAGGCGATGATCGGCGGCAGCGCTGATCCCAAAGATCAGATTGCCGACGTTGTGCCACTCACTGATCGCTCGATCTACGTGCTCGGCAAGAAGATGGGGACCACCAGCCTGACGCTCTATGATAGCGGGGGACGCGTCCTTTCGATCATGGACATCGCAGTCGGCCCGGACGTGATCGCGCTCGATGAACAGTTGCGCCAACTGGTGCCGGGCGAAAAGATCGACGCGCATATTTCCAACGAATCGTTGGTCCTCACCGGCGTGGTCAGTTCACCCGGAGCGGCCGACCGTGCGATGCAACTGGCCAGGACTTTCGCTGGAGAAAAGGTGGTCAACCTGATGGCGATGGGCTCAAGCCAGCAGGTCATGCTGGAAGTCCGCTTCGCCGAAGTTTCGCGCAACACCGGCAAGGAGATCGGCGTCAAGTTCGGAGCCCAGTCGAACGACGGGACGTTCTCGGGCATCACCGGCACCGGTTCGGGGTTCCAGCCCGGCATTCCGGGCACGGTTGAGACCACCGTTGATTCTGCCGGCAACGTGACCGGGAGCAAGATAAGCGGCGCGATCCTGCCATTCCTCTCGTCCATTCCCATCGCCGACAGCTTTAGCGTGCTACGCAAGTCGTTCGGACTGGGCGGCCTCAACATCACCGCGATGCTGAATGCGCTCGAGACGCGAGGACTCGCCAAGACCTTGGCGCAACCCACGCTGGTTGCACTGTCCGGTGAAAAAGCCTCGTTTCTGGTCGGTGGTGAATTTCCCGTACCGGTTAATCAGACCAACGGCAGCAGCGGAGCGATCACGGTCGAATTCAAACCGTTCGGCATCAGCCTAGCGTTCACCCCGACTGTGCTTGGCGACCGGACGATCAGCATGATCGTCAACCCCGAGGTGAGCGCTATTGACAACAACGCCTCATTGCGGATCGGCAACCTTGTTATTCCGGGCCTGCGCACCCGCCGCGCCAGCACAACGCTGGAGCTGCGCGACGGGGAAAGCTTCGCGCTTGCCGGTCTGATTTCCCGCGATTTCGAGACAACGGTCGAGCAGGTCCCGATCCTGGGGTCTATCCCGATCCTGGGCGCTCTGTTCCGCTCTAGCGGGTTTAAGAAGGGCGAGACCGAACTGCTGATCGTGGTCACACCGCATCTGGTTCAGCCGCTTAAGCCCGGCCAGGTCCGGCTGCCGACCGATCGCGTACTCGACCCGCGGGAAGGCGACACGTTCCTGCTTGGCCAGTCTTATCGTCCGACCAAGGTCGAGCCGGCGGTCCCGCCCGCTGCGGGCGCGCCCGCAGCAACGGATGCTCAACCTGCCAAGAAGGAGGACGGATATGCGTTTTAAATTCTTGGCCGGCGGTTGCGCTGTGCTCGCCTTGTCGGGATGCCAGACAGCGGCATTGGACGGGCAGCCCTACATGGGCGGGCAGGACAACTTCGGTGAGGCGAACAGGCAGACTTACGCTGCGCAAATAGTCGATCCCGCGCCCGTCTACGAAACTGCCATCCCCGAAGGGAGCGCCCAGCAGGCCGTCGCCGCGCTGGACCGCTACCACGCGGACAAGGTGAAGCAGCCGGACCGGGTCAAGACGAGCAACATCGCAACGGATTCCGGTGCGTCTGGCAGGTGAGTGAATGGCGATGGGTACTTACGATCTTTTGACACAGCATCTGAAGGCGGAGGCCTTACACAAAAGCTCGCGGATACTGATCGTCGCTTCCCCAGCCAATCTCGCCACGTTCACCGGCGATACCGGCGCGGAATTGATGCCCGCCTTCACCCTCGCTGCACATCAACCCAGCGAACCAATCGCCGACAGGCTGTTCATCGACGTCTCGCTCGCGGTGGTTGAGGTCGATCTCGATGACCGCAGTTCGATGAACAGGATCGGCGTAATCCGTGAACGCCACCCGCATGTCCCAGTGGTTGCCGCCATAAGCGGCGCGAGCCTCTCATTAGTACGCACACTTGTGCGCGAAGGAATCAGCGATGTCGTCGCACTGCCGTTCGACGTCAACGAACTGTTGCAGGTGTCGCTTGATGTCTTTGCCCGGCGCGAAGCCGCCCAGGATTCCGGTGCGACGCTCGCGCCGTTAGTCGCGGTGGCGCGGTCAATCGGCGGCTGCGGAGCAACCTCGGTCGCCACCCACCTCGCCGCCGATTTCGCCGCCCATGACGAAAGCGGACGCGGAACGGTTATCGTCGATCTCGACCTTCAGTTCGGCAGCGTTGCCGACTTTTTGGGCGTTCGTCCGCACGGTAGCATTGCCGACCTGCTCGGCACGCAGGGTCGGCTTGACGAGGAATTGCTTCGCTCGGTCTGCGCAACCACTGCGGGCGGGGTTACCGTGATCGCCGCACCTGATTCAATCCTGCCGTTGGAATCGGTCGATACAGATGACCTGCTGCGCCTGATTCAGTTGCTGCGCCGACAGTTCGGATATGTCGTGCTCGATCTTCCGGCCAACTGGACTAACTGGACTCTGTCCACGGTGCTGGCGGCGAATTCGGTAGTGTTGGTCGTCGAATTAAGCATCGGCAGTTTGCACCAGGCCAAACGCCGGCTGGAATTGTTCAGGTCGGTTGGAATCGACGATCGCAACGTTGAAATCGTAGTCAACAGAGCGGAAAAGCGGCTTTTCAGCACGATCACGCTGCCGGACGTGTCAAGCACTCTGGGGCATTCGGTACTCGGCAGCATCGCGCTCGAAGCGCCACTAGTCAGCACCGCCCAAAACCAGGGTCGGTTGGTCGGCGACGTCCAGCGCAAGAGCAAGTTCGTCCACGACATTGCCGAAATCGGGTCGCAATTGAGAATTAGGTGGTTGACGAAAAATGCCTGACATGTGGCGCCTCCGACGCACCGCCGCCCCCGAACCGGGAGCGACTCTCGAGAGCCGTATACTCGTCGGCGAACTGGCCAGCCCGCCGATCCCGTCGCAGTTTGAGGTTTCCGACCGCATCCTTTCACTGAAGGTCCTGATCCACCAACAATTGCTCGAACGCATCAATCTGTCGCTGCTAGACAAGATGGCGCGCGAGGTCATTGCGAAGGATGTTGCCGATATCGTTGGTGATATTCTGGACAGTCGGGGAGAGACCCTCAACCGTGCCGAGCGCATAGCGCTCAGCAACGATGTTCTCGACGAACTGCTCGGGCTTGGGCCGCTTGAGCCTCTGCTCAAGGATGAGACCATCAACGATATTCTGGTCAACGGCCACCAAACGGTGTTCGTCGAGCGGTTCGGCGTCCTTGAACGGGTCGGAACCCGATTCCAGGACGAGAAACACCTCCTGCGGATCATTCAGAAGATTGTCAGCGCGGTCGGGCGCCGGGTCGATGAATCGTCCCCATTCGTCGACGCCCGGCTGGCGGATGGCTCGCGGGTCAACGCGATCGTCGCGCCGTTGGCTATCGATGGCTCGTTGTTGTCGATCCGCAAATTTTCAAAGAAGCCGATCACCATGGATCGGATGGTCCAACTCGGTTCGCTCACGCTGGAGATGGCCGAGTTGCTCCGTGCCGTAGTCAAAGGGCGGCTCAACGTCATCATTTCAGGAGGCACCGGATCGGGCAAGACCACCATGCTCAATGCCATGTCGAGTTTCATCGACGAGCGTGAGCGGATTGTCACAATCGAGGATTCTGCAGAACTCCAGTTGCAGCAAGAACACGTCGCACGGCTCGAGACACGTCCCGCGAATATAGAGGGCAAAGGCGAGGTCACGCAGCGCGATCTCGTCAAAAATGCGCTGCGCATGCGTCCCGACCGGATCATACTCGGCGAATGCCGTGGGGGCGAGGCCTTCGACATGCTCCAGGCGATGAACACCGGGCATGATGGCTCGATGACCACCATTCACGCCAATACCCCACGCGATGCGCTGTCGCGCGTCGAGCAGATGGTGGGCATGAGCGGTCTCGACATATCTCCACGGTCTGCCCGCGGCCAGATCGCCTCGGCGATCAACGTGGTTCTCCAAGTCGGCCGCCTTGCCGATGGCAAGCGCAAAGTGCTTTCGCTTAGCGAACTGACTGGCATGGAAGGCGAGACTATCACCATGCAGGAGATATTCCGCTTCCGCATGACGGGCCGTGACGGGACTGGCAGCGTGCTCGGCCATTTCGAAGCAACCGGTATTCGACCCAAGTTCGCCGCCGAACTGGCAACACACGGCATCACTCTTGATGCTGCAATGTTCCGTTCTCATTCCCGGCCTGACGGGCAATGAGCCCGCTGCTAATACGGCTGGTCATCCTGGTCGCTATTTTTGCGTCTGTTTTTCTTTTTTCCCAATTGGTTGTCGGAAGCTACCTAAACCGCCGAGCCGGGCGAGTGGCGGTCAACCGGCGGTTGACTCTGCTGCGATCGGAGCATGATCGTGACGCGGTAAACATGACCTTGCTCAAGAACGCCCCGCCCATCCTGACGCCAGAGGCTGGCCTCTTTCGGAAGGCGCAGGTTGGCTTCATCAGGATGGTGATGATGTCGGCACTTCCGGTTGAAACGCGCACCCTGTGCAGCGGCATGGCGGTCGGGTTCTGTGCTTTGGCCACGGCCATTTTGACACTCGCATGGAGCGCCAAGTTCATCTTGACTGCGGGCGTCGTCCTACTGGTGCTGGTCATTTCCGGCGCGGCCGCGATCGGGCTTCCAATCCTGTTCGTTAGCCGACTGGCGCAGCGGCGTCGCAAACGGATGGAAGAGCAGTTTCCCCTCGCGCTCGACGTATTTACCCGCGCTCTTCGGGCCGGCCACCCAGTTTCTGGGGCCATCTTTCTTATAACCGAGGAGATGGAGGATCCGATAGGCAGTGAATTCGGCTTGGTCTCAGACGAAATCGCTTATGGGGCCGACTTGACAGACGCTTTGCTCGCAATGGCGGAGCGCTGGAATCTCGGGGATATGCGGATGTTTGTGGTGTCCGTCTCAGTGCAGAGCGAGACTGGCGGCAATCTTGCTGAAATCCTCGACAATCTTTCGCAGGTTATCCGCGCCCGCGCCTCACTGTTTCTGAAGGTTCGGGCGCTCAGTTCCGAAGGTCGCATGTCGGCCCTGATGCTGACTGCGCTACCGGTATTGAGCTTCCTCAGCATGTTTCTTGTCAGCCCGAAATTCTACCTGGACGTGGCTCAGGACAAGATCTTCCTGATCGGTTTTCCGACGCTCCTGCTCCTCTATGCCATCGGCGTGCTAATCATGCGCCGGATGGTTGACCTGAAGGTCTGACATGATCGATTTCCTCGCCGAGAACCCTGTTGCCCGCATGCTCGTCCTTTTGGGGACTTTTGCACTCATTGCGGGGATGGCGATGCTGTTCTTGATCGTCGCCACGCGCCGGGCGAATGTGCGGGGTGAGCTTCGTTCGATTGCGAAGTCGGGTGGCAGGGAGGCGTCGATCACACTGCGTGGCCGACGCGACGATCAATGGAGCAAGTTGGTCGAGCGGATCGAACAGGCCGGCCTCAATCTGACCGATACGAAGTCGACCCTCCTGCGCGAAAAGATGCTTGCCGCAGGATTTGAATCCCCTGCAGCACCCAAGATATATACATTAATTCGGCTGATCCTGGTGGTCGCACTTCCGTGCATTTTCGTTGGCCTCAGCCTGATCAGAGGCACCCAGTTATCGTTCTTCAAACTCTACTTCTTTGGCTCATTGGCAGCCTTGTCCGGACTTTACTTTCCCGCGCTGTTCGTGCGGGCGAAAGCCGACAGGCGCAAGGAATCGATCATCAACGGGTTTCCCGACAGTCTTGATCTGATGCTGGTTTGCGTCGAGGCCGGACTCGGCATCGAAGCCGCGCTGGATCGGGTTGGACGCGAAATGGCAGTCTCTGAACCGGCGGTTGCAAGCCTCCTTACGATAGCCACCTTGCAATTGCGCGCCGGAGCGTCACGTGAAACTGCGCTGCGCAAAATGGCAGATTCTGCGCGGGTCGAAGACGTTCGCTCGTTCTCGACGCTGTTGATCCAGTCGGACAAGCTTGGCACCAGCATCGCCACGACCCTGCGTATATATGCGGCGGAAATGCGTGAGCGCCGACGCATGCGGGCGGAGGAAAAAGCGCACCGTATTCCAGTGCTCATCTCGATACCGCTGGTTACCTGCATGTTGCCGGTCATGATCGGCGTACTGATGCTGCCGGCCTCGATCCGCGTCGTCCGTCAGTTGATTCCTGCGATGACGGGAGGGCACTGAAATGCGTATTTCTGGCACACGTGCGATGGTTCTTGTGGCACTTGCCATTCCGCTAGGCGCTTGCAGTTCGTTTTTTGGTTCCAAATTCGCTTGGCACACCTCGCCGACTGTCTCCCAACCTGCCCAGGCGGATGCCGCGCCATCCAGTCCCGACCTTGCGCCAGCCAGCGCTGAGGGTCGTAAGTACCTTGCCGCGGACGACATCGGACTGGCCATAGAAGCCTTCCAGCGCGCCTTGGGCGCGGGTGAGCCGATCGCGGCAGCGACAAACGGCATGGGCGTCGCCTATGCGCGACTTGGGCGGTACGACCTCGCCGAGCGCTTCTTTGCGCAAGCCATGAGCGTCGATCCAGAAAACGTGCGCTATGCCGAAAACATGGTTCGGTTGAAGCGCTCAACCGAACTGGCAATGCGCGATCAAGCAGATGTTGCAAGTAAAGCGGCGATGTCGGCGGAACTGGCGACCGCAACAACAATTCGCGCCGCTCCCGTTGTGCCGCTGCTAGGAAAGCTCCAGCGTGTTTCACGCCAAGAAGTCCGCATTATCATGGTGGGACCGCAGGCGCCGCCAATAAGGACAAGGGCGACCGCAATTGACCGACGATTCAAGCCGCTCGTTCGCTTCGCGCTCGCCAATTTGAAGCCGCAGTCTTTCGTTCGGATCGGACTGCCAGTAGCCCAGCCAAATGGAAATATCGTCAAATAATCGTGGCCGCGCTGGTGGCGGGAATGATCCTGTTTGCAATGCAGGTAGTCGGTGGCGGTGATGCGAAGTTTTACGCCGCTTTGGCCGCGTGGATGCCGCTTGCCTTTAGCGGTGCGCTGGCGATAACCATTGCGCTGGCCGGGTTCGTGTTGCTGATCGTCTGGTTCTCGTTGCGTAGCGCGATGGCCTCCTCGCCACGTAGAGGGTAAGCGTGGTCAGCAGGTCGCCTTGCGGGGAGGCGCGTTGATGGGTTGATAG
>JBDUBN010000056.1:0-10904 GCA_040004085.1 Novosphingobium sp. | reverse complement strand
GCCGCCGCGTCCGCGCACTGGCTCGCCAAGGCATCGAACGCCGTCAGCCGCATCCGGTCGCTGGGGTGATGCCGGGCGAAATTCCACGCGAGATCCCGCGATTCCTCGCCGCCCAGCGCCACGGCAATCCGCAGGAACGCATCGCTGGAACCGTGACTGATTATCCCGCCGAGCTTGCCGCCATCAACGTCGAAACGGTATTGATCGAGCCAGCCCATCGCCGGGTTGGTGTGCATGATGTTGATTGAGACGGACAGCGATTCCGCTGGCAACTGCCGGTGAACATCATGATGCGCGCGGTACAGCATCAGCTTGCCCGGGCTAAGCTGCTGCCGCCCGGTAAAGCGCAAGTCCACCGCCTCCCCCTGCCAGCCCGCCACGCTGTCATAATCGTATTCGTAATAATCGCTCTCATAGCCCGGACCGAAATAGCCGAGCGTCAGGAAGTGAAAATTGTGGTCGTGCGGCATGCCGTACAGGAACGGCGAAGCCCCGCTGGCCGCCAGCAAGTGATCGCTGGTGCCCGGCCACACATTGGCGCGCAGAAAGCAATCGCCCCGGTGCGGACTGAGGACGATAGACTGCGGACCATAGGACTGCCCGTCAGGCTCGGCGCGGTGACGGTCAGCGAGGTTGCGGATCAGCAGATCGCCGAGAAAATCGGCATTGTTGCCCAGCCGCCGCAGCCACTGCGCGCCGTGCATCAGGCTGTCTTCGTCCAACGGATCAAACGCGCGGGCGGCCAGCGCATCGGCGCAATCATCCAGCGAGCAAGCCTGCGCGTCCGCCAAGTCAATCAAACGGGGCATAGTTTAACCTCCGCCAGCGCCGGATAGGCCTCCAGCAATTGCGCGCGCAATGCGCCTGCCGGAACGGAAAGCGGGTCGGCCCCGGCGCGGGCGATGGCGCTCAGCGTCCAGAAGCCGGTACGGGTGTCCAGTCCCAGACATTCGCGCAATGCCTGCCAGCGCAGCGAATCGCCATGCGATTCGTCGCGGGCAATCTCCGCCAAAAGCGGCCCTGCGTCAGCGCGTTTCATCTTGCCGAGCAGTGCCACGGCAATTTCATGGCGGCTTTCGCGCGGGCTGGCGCTGGCCTGATGGAGCAGGCGGCCATCATCCAGCGCGAACTCACGTTTGGGCAGCATCAAGTCGCGGCGGCGTTGCAGGCGCAACAGCAGCAGCGCGCCGTCGATCTGGTCGAATATCAGCGCCTCACGCTCCGCCTCGCGGCCCAGTGCCAGTCCGGGGGCGAGTTCCAGTTCATGCGTCGTCAGCACCTCGCCGCGACGCTCAATCAGACGGCCACTTCCGCGTCCTGCCAGCACGATTTCCCATTCGTCAGCCGGCGCAAACCCGACCGAAGTGGGCGCTGGCCGCGCGGCGAGGCCTGAGCCGTCAATCGCTACCAGCGTCAACATCGCTTCGCCTTCATGTGCCAGCATCAGGCTGGACAGCACACCGTCGGTAAAATGCCGCAGCGGCACCACGCCCAGCGGTTGTTCCTTCAGGGCAGCGGCAAATGCACTGACCAGCGGGGCGACCAGTGCCAGCGACGCGCGGGCATTACCGCCAAACAACGCGCCCAGATCGGCCACTTCCGCCAGCGGCGCGCCAGCGGCATAGCGGGCGAAGCCGCTGAGGACTTGCGCCACCCCCGGCTTCGCCTGCCAGTCGGCAAGCGCCGCGACCAGACCCTGCTGCGCACGCGACTGCCGACCGGGATCGGCTTTCAATGCAGCGATGTCAGTGGTCTGGAACACGGCGTTTACGTCCTTTGCCAAACTGGAATCCAGCTTAAGGCATCATCAGGTCGTACAAAAACGTCATCAAAATAACAACCGAATCGCCAGTTGCCTGCGCTTGGCCGGAATGGAACACACTGCCGAATACGCCGGTCAGCGTATCCAGTTGCGGCAGAGCAGAAACGTCGATGCTAGGTAAAGTCATAAGGCCCCCTGTGTGGAGCGAGACCGATCAGCCCCGCCCCTTCCTGCTGGCGAGGGGCAGCCGGTTTTTGAAATTAAAACATTGTAATCGGAAGGTTACAATTTGCGTAAAACTATGATTACACCAGGGAATTCAGGAACTTGTCCACCCTTGTCGATCATTCGACGCGCGGCGTCGGCTCGGGCGCGGGCGAGCACCGGCAAGGGAACATCGGGTTCATGCGCGATCAAGTCGGCGGTGCCCAGCAGGCGGGCCTCGCGCAGTGTCAGGTCATCTGGATCGCCGCTGCGCAGGGTAATCTCGTGAGGGCCGGACGGGCCACTGGTCGCGCCCATCGACCAATCGTCCAGCCGTTCGGCACTGCCGCGATCAAGCGGATCGAGCGGGCCGCCTTCCGCCAGCGCGGCATCGAGTGCCCGTCGGCGCTCACCGGCATCTGGGAACCGCGCCCGCAGCGCACCGCGCAGTCGCTCCAGCCCTTGCGCCAGTGCGCCCAGCCCCGGCGGCAGTAGTGCCTCCAACCTGAGTCGCAGCGCCTTGGCCAGCCCCGCCGAAGCACCGCCGGTGCCAACCGCAACCAGCACCGGCCCCCGTTCAAGAATCGACGGCAGAGTAAAATCGCAAAGGTCTGGCCGGTCCGCGACATTGACCAGCAACCCGCGCGCTTTCAGCCGCAGCGCGGTTTCGTCGGGGGAATTGAGCGCCACGAAAGCCAGCCGCGCGGCGATATCATCCTCACCGACGATAACGCCGCCCGCCCGCTCCACCAGCCGCGCCTTGGCGAGTCCCGCTTCGCCCTCGCCCACCACGATCACCGGTTGTCCGGCGATGCGGTGGAACAGGGGCAGGCTGTGGATCACCGCAGAAAGTCCGGCACGCGCTCTGCCGCCAGGATAGTGGCCGGTTCGATCCGGTCGGCCACTACCGCCCACTTATCTCCATCGACCATGACTTCGGGAACCAGCGCGCGGCTGTTGTAGGTGTTGGCCATTGTAGCGCCATAGGCTCCGGCAGTGCGGAACACACCCAGATCGCCCGCCGCCACAGCATCGATGTCGCGGCCCATGGCGAAAGTATCGGAGCTTTCACAGATCGGACCGACGATATTGGCGATCATGCGCTCGCCAGTCGGCTTGACCGCCACGAAATCATGCCAGGCATCATACATCGCAGGCCGGACAAGGTCGTTCATTGCCGCATCGACCACCACGAAAGGCGCGGAAACGCCGGGCTTTACCCGGACCACTTCGGTCATCAGCACGCCTGCATTGCCGGTAATCACCCGGCCCGGTTCGAACATCACCGTCACGTCCCAATCGCGGGTGACTTGCGCCACCATCGCGCCGTATTCGGCTGGTCCCGGCAGCACTTCGCCGGCGCGGTAAGGTACGCCAAGGCCGCCGCCCAAGTCCATATGACTGACGGTAAACCCGGCGGCGCGCACTTCGCGCATCAGGCCGCCCATCTTGGTGAAGGCGGCGCGCGAGGGTTCAAGGTTGGTGATCTGGCTGCCGATATGCACCGCAAAGCCGCGCATGTTCAGGCCGTCCAGCGCGGACAGGCGCGCATAGATCGCCGCCGCCTGATCGAAGGCGACGCCGAACTTGTTTTCCGCCTTGCCGGTGGAAATCTTGGCGTGCGTCCCCGCGTCGACATCAGGATTGACCCGCAGCGTCGCGGTGGCCGTCTTCCCGGCGGCAGTGGCGATTTCGGCGAGTTCGACGCCTTCTTCTTCGCTCTCAAGGTTGAACTGGCCGATGCCAGCTTCCAGTGCAGCGGCCAGTTCGGCCTTGGTCTTGCCGACGCCGGAGAACACGATGTCCTGCGCCGCCATGCCCGCCGCCAAAGCGCGCCGCATCTCGCCTTCGGAGACGACATCAGCGCCATAGCCTTCGCGGGCGAGGACGTGCAGCACCGCTAGATTGGGGTTCGACTTGACCGCAAAGGCAATGTGAAAGCGCGGCAGCACCGACAGCGCTTCGCGGAACACGCGGGCGTGGCGGGTCAGTGTGGCGCGCGAATAGATGTAGACCGGCGTGCCGACCGCCTCGGCGATCACGGCCAGCGAGACGTCCTCGGCGTGCAGCACGCCGTTCTTGAGTTCAAAATGATCCATGGCTCAGCTTTCGGGCGGCAAGTCGTAAGGGTCGTCCTTGCGGTCTTCAGATCGGGCGCGCAGCTCGATCGACCGTTCGGGCGAGGCCTGCGGACGCGGGGCCAGCAGTTCGACGGCACTCGGCCGCCCATCCCCGCCATACGGCGCGACCGGCAGTTGGTGGCCGGTGGCGGGTTTCAGCGGGGCGGTTTGACCACACGCCGCGAGGGCGGAGGCAAGCGCCGCACTCAGTGCCAGAAGTAACGCTGTTCTCGTGCGCATCATCAGTTCTCGTCCATGCCCAGCGCCAACCGCGCTTCGGCAACGCGCTTGTTTACCTCGGATGGCGCTGTTCCGCCATGGCTGGCGCGCGCGGCTACCGATGCTTCGACGGACAGTGCGGCGAACACCCGCTCGTCAATCCGCGCGTCGATGGCCACCAAGTCAGCCAGCGGCAAGGCATCGAGCGCCACGCCCCGGCTTTCGGCCAGCCGCACGGCGGTGCCGGTGATGTGGTGCGCCTCGCGGAATGGGATGTTGGCTTGCCGCACCAGCCAGTCGGCCAAGTCGGTCGCCGTGGCAAAGCCCAGTTCCGCCGCCGCGCGCATCCGGGCGGTGCGGAACGTGGCATCAGCGACCATGCCGGTCATCGCGGCCACGCTCAGCGCCAAAAGGCTGGCGGCCTCGAACACTGGCGGTTTGTCGTCCTGCATGTCCTTTGAATAGGCCAGCGGCAGCCCCTTCATCGTCACCATCAGTGCGGTCAGGCAGCCGACAATCCGCCCCGAATGGCCGCGCACCAGTTCGGCGGCGTCAGGGTTTTTCTTCTGCGGCATGATCGAACTGCCGGTCGACAGGCTGTCCGGCAAGGTGATGAAACCGAACGGCTGACTGGCCCAGATTATCATCTCCTCGGCCAGCCGCGACAAGTGCAGTGAACACTGCGCGGCGCTCATCAGGAAATCGAGCGCGAAATCGCGGTCGGACACTGAATCGAGGCTGTTGGCGGTCGGGCGATCAAAACCAAGCGCCTGAGCGGTCATCTGGCGGTCAATCGGAAAGCCGGTCCCGGCCAGCGCCGCCGCGCCCAGCGGACATTGGTTCATCCGCACCCGCGCGTCGGCAAAGCGCGAGCGATCGCGCGCGATCATCTCGTAATAGGCCATCAGGTGATGGCCGAGCGTGACCGGCTGCGCGGTTTGCAGGTGGGTAAAGCCCGGCATGATCGAGGCGGCATGCTCGCCCGCGCGGTTCACCAATGCGCGTTGCAGCGCGGCCAAGCCCAGATCGACCTCGTCCAGCGTATCGCGCACCCACAGCCGGAAATCGGTTGCCACCTGATCGTTGCGGCTGCGCGCGGTGTGCAAGCGGCCTGCTGCGGGACCGATCAATTCGGCCAAGCGGCTTTCCGTCGTCATGTGGATATCTTCAAGGTCCCAGTCCTCGGGCACGCCATTGGCCGCGTATTCGGCGGCGACGGTGTCCAGCCCTTCGCTGATCAGCTTGGCGTCTTCGCCCGAAACGATCCCCGCCTTGCCCAGCATCGCGACATGTGCCTTTGACGCGGCGATATCTTGCCGCCACAGAGCCTTGTCGAACGGGATGGACGCATTTATCTCGCGCATGATCGCCGACGGGCCTTGCGCGAACCGTCCGCCCCACATGGTGTTGGAGCCGCTCTTGTTGTTATCGGAATCGCTCAAGTCTGGCTTCCTTGGACTCGCCGTGCTGGCACCGCTGTTACTTGGGGGCTGCGATAGGCAAAGCAGCGACAAGGCGCAACCGGGGGCGGCGACTTCGGCCTCGGCCAGAGCCGAAACTGCTGGCCTTGACCGCAGCCACAAGGGCAGCGCAATGCCCGACATGACGTTCAGCGATCCGGCAGGCCGCAAGCTCAGCCTTGCCAGCCTGAAAGGCAAGCCGCTGCTGATCAACTTGTGGGCCACGTGGTGTGCGCCCTGCGTGGCGGAACTGCCGATGCTCGACCAGATCGCCGCATCGGGCAAGATCAAGGTGATCGCGGTTTCTCAGGATACGGGTAAGCCCGGCGAAGTCGGTGATTTCCTGAAAACGCACGGGATCAAGACGCTGGAGCCGTGGCTGGATCCTGAAGACAACCTGTCGTTCCACTACAACTCCGGCACGTTGCCGACGACTGTTCTGTACGATGCGCAGGGCCGCGAAGTGTGGCGGGTTGTCGGCGGGCGGGACTGGGCGAGCAGCGAGTCGGCTGCGCTGGTCGGTGAGGCAATCGGGTGAGTTATCTAACCCGTCATCCCGGCGTAGGCCGGGACCCAGCCCTTGCAAATAAAGTCGCGAAGCGGCGTTTGCTTGTTCAGGTTCTGGGTCCCGGTCTACGCCGGGATGACGGGTTTGAGGTGGGATAACAATCCCTACCCGACAGGCACAGTCAGACAGCCACCGACCCATCATACAGCGCGCCGTCAACCAGCCGGTAATGGTGCATCTGCCCGCCCTGCGGCGCCTCCACCGAATACTGCTGAACCTCGGCGAACCACGGCAGGCGTTCCTCAGCCGTGGCCGCGGGCATGTAAGTATTAAACACGCGCGGATCGTAAAAGCGGAACAGGGCTATCGTCCCGTCGGGCAATTTCGCCTGCAAGAACCGGCGGAAGTGGCGCTGCAGCTGGTCAATCGGTGCAGCGGACAGCACCATCATGCCCCAGTTGGCTGACTGGCCGTGCTTTTGCCACACCGGCAGCAGTTCCTCCGCCGGATTGATCCGCACCAGCCAGGGCGCGGCGGCGAGCAATTCCGGCGCAAGGTTCTTGCCCTTGAACAGGCACAGATGACTCGCGCAAGTCCGAACCAGATCGACCAGCCGGGGATCCTGCGCGCAATCGATAATGGCGTACCACGCAGGCTCCATCCGGCCCGCTCAGCCTTGCCCAGAAGCGGGGGGACCGTAAGCGCGCTGCAAGGCGGCCTTCAGGCACTGCTCGCAGAATGGCTTGCCTTCTTTGGCGGCTTGAATCATCGCGGCGGCCTGTGCGGCAGCGACCACATCGCCGCCCTCCAGACCCATCGGCCCGACATAAGCCCCACCACCCGCGCCGCCGCCGCCATCGCTGGAATCGCCGATGAGGACGGTAAATTCCCCCTTCATGATCGTGCCGCCGTGCGCGGTCATGTCGAACATGCGAGCCGCTGGTTGGCCTTTGACGATAACCGTCATTGATCCCTTGGCAATCATATCGGGCGGGCCAACGCAGGTCAGCATATCGCCCACCCGCGCCTGCGGCAGCTTGCCGGTGAACACCGTGACCGCGCAAGGCGGCAGGATCGGACCGCCAACGTGCGGCACCACGCCCGTCACCATCGGACAGACATGCATATCGGTAACGCGTGCAGCAGGCTGGCCCATACGCCGGGTTATACCGCTAATTGCCTGCCAGACAATGGTGTCCACAGCGGCATTTATTGGCATCCGGACAAGTCAGAGTGATGCGGCGAAAGCACACGATCGGCTGCTGTGCCAATCTGAACGCCTTTGTCCGCGCAATAGTTGTGCATTAGATTGTGTTTTTCTGCGGAAATTGCGATAAAGGCCTGTAGTCCCGTCAATGCGACCGGTTAGTTTGGCCGGAGCAAAACGCGAATAGGTGGGCAAGAACATACTTGGCGGAAATGGTTAATTTGACTCGCATCATCTGGAATTCCGGGTTTCGTCGGCTCATGCTGGCGCTCTGCGTGGTGATGGCGCTTGGCGCTGTGAACCCGGCAATGGCTGCCGGTCGCCGGGTTGCGCTGATTATCGGCAACTCGAATTACACCAATAGCACCGGGCTTCCGAACGCGATTAACGACGCCCGTCTGGTCGTCGGATCGGCGCAGAAGGCCGGGTTCGAAGTGATCATCGCCAACGATCTGTCCAAAGCATCGTTCGAACAGGCCCTGCGCCAGTTCCGTACCCGGGCTGACGGGGCAGAGGCCGCTATGGTCTATTACGCCGGGCACGGCATCGAAAACGGCGGATCGAACTACATGATCCCCGTCGATGCCAAGCTCAGCGATGCGCGCGATCTGCGGTTTGAGGCAATCAATCTGGTCGATATCCTCGATAACCTGAGCGGCGCGACGGTGCGCATGGTGTTCCTTGACGCCTGCCGCGAAAACCCATTCGGCAAGAACTGGGTGAGCGCCAGCCGTTCGGTCCAGAACGGCCTTGCGCCGATTGAGCAGGAAGGCGTGCTGGTCGTTTTCGCGACCGCAACCGGGTCGATCGCCACTGACGGCACCGGGGGCAATTCTCCGTTCGCTCGCGCACTGGCCAATCGCCTGCCCGAACAGGGTTTGGCGCTGCAACTGCTGGGCAACAAGATCAAGGACGATGTCGCGGCGGCGACCGGCGGCCTGCAACGCCCTTATTCAAACAACGGCCTTGGCGGGGCGGAGTTCTACCTCGTCCCCAAGCCCGCCCCGGTCGTCGGCAACGACGGTGCGGATTACAAGGCCGCACAGACAGCAGGCACGATTGCCGCCTATACCGCTTACATCGCCAAAAATCCCAACGGCATGTTTGTCTCGAACGCCTATGACCGGATCGAGATGCTCAAGGATTTCGCCAAGAACGCTCCTGTGGCACCTGCCCCGGCGCCGTTGCCGCCAGCCCCCGTGGCAGCGCCGGTGATGTTCATGCCCACCCCTGCGCCGCAGCCGATGGCACCGCAGCCCGCTCAGGTTATCTATTCGCCCGCACCGCAGCCTGCACCCGCTTCTGCACCCGCTCCGGCACCCTATGTCGCGCCGCCGCAGCCAGCCCCGGTGACTTATGCTCCCACCCCAGCGCCAGTCCCCGCCCCTCAACCGGCAGCGCCACTCCCGGGACCGCAGCAAGCCGCTGTCTATCCCGCGCCTATGTCGCAACCGCCAATGACTTCGCAACCAGCGGTGTTCCAGCCAACAGTAGCCGGGCCGACGGCGGTGTCGTTCGACCAATCGAACCTGCCCCCCTTCCCGCTCGCGCCAGCCTTCCCCAAGGGCGGCTATCCCGATTGCCGCGAAAGCTTCCAGTCGATCACCGGCTCAATTGCCAAGCTTGACGCGATCAACGCTTGCCAGCGGCAGTTGACCCAATACCAGATCGGGGTGCTGAACCCGTATCAGGTGGCGGTGAACAACCACCTTGCCGAGGTTTCGACCCTCTACAAGGATCAGGTCGGCGGCCATCAGGAAAAGTACACCGCCGCCAGCCAGAACGCGTTCCTCAACGCGGTGCTAAAGCGTCACGCCGATTCGCAGCCGGGCGGGCCGGTCAAGGCTGAATACGAAGCGGCTTTGGCCAAACGTGATGCCGACGCCAAGTATCTCAGCGATCGTTACTGCTTCTATTCGGGCACTTGCGGCGGCTATACCGCGCCTTCCGACGTCGCCCAGACCACACCCACCGGCAAATAGAACTTGCGCCGCCAGCGATGAGCCAAACCGGTCACCCCCTATCAGGTCCGGCGGCTTGGGCGGTTGCAGCAATGGGCTTGATCGCGGCGGGCGGCTGGATTGGCTTTGCCCAGAAGCTGGGCGATACGATAGACACCCAGTCCGTCGCCGTACTGGCGCTTCTGTTCTACGGACTGGTCTACCTGCCCGTGATCCTGATCGCCGCAATCCTCGGCATCGTCTGCGGGGTGCGGGTGTTCCGCGCCGGACGGCGTCCCGGCAAGTGGCTGCTGATCGGACTGGGCATCGGCGCCACCGGATTCGCGCTAACCGCACTTTATGCCGGGCTTAATGGGGGCTTATCCGCCGGAGAAGGCACACGTGCGGGGGCCGGGATGTTCCTGCTTGGGCTGGCGCTGACCTTGCTGACCACATGCGCCCAAGAACTCCTGCTGCGCGGTTGGCTGCAACCGCTGCTCTGCAGACTGACGGGACGTGCCCTGCCCGCGATCCTGATAGCCGCGCTGGCATCAGCGGCGCTGCAACTGATCGGCGGCACATTCATCTGGCTGCCGTTCATCAATCTGACGCTGGCGGGCGCGCTGTTTGGCTTGCTGGCAAACCTCAGCGGCGGACTGATCGCGCCAATCGCCGCGCACTTTGCCTGGAATTCGCTGGAAGACCTCGGCCTCGGACTGATGCCCAACCCCGGCACCGGCCCATTCGGCGCATTGCGCGATCTGGACCTGCTCGGCGCGCCGCTCTGGGGTGGTAGTGAGGCTGGTCTGGCAGGGGGACTGGGCATGACCATCGTCCTATCCGCGCTGCTGCTCCCAGTTCTCACCCGGAAACCTGACACCTGTTAGAGGCTAATGAGGTTAGGTCGGTGCATCGGGATTGCTTCCCAAAATCAACGCCTCCGGGGCCGCAGCGGCATAAATGTTGGCTGCCATGCATATTTCAGAACATTCCTCCACTTTGCCTACTAGCTTCAACGAATCATACCTGCGATCAGGCATAGTTTGAGCGAGTAAAAAAGAGGCGTCCGGCGGAACTCTAAGGGAAATACCTCCCGGCAGAATATTCCGTTAACAGGCCGTCCAGTCGTGCAGGAATGGGTCAACACTTATGAGGGGTGTAATTATCATGAATATGAAGTCCACATTTCGTTCGCTTCTGGTTGCAGGCGTTGCCCTGTCAGCCTTCCCTGCAACTGGTTGGGCGCAAGCTGCCGCCGATGAGACTGCGAATGCGGACGCAATCGTCGTCACCGGCCAGCGCCAGCAGTATCGCGGCGATGTGCCGCTGAAAGAGCTGCCGCAATCGGTACAGGTGATCGACAGCAAGCAGCTCAGCACTCTCAACATTACCCGCCTTGACGCGGCGCTTGATCTCGCCAGCGGCGTTTCGCGCCAGAACAACTTTGGCGGCCTGTGGGATGCCTTCGCGGTGCGCGGCTTTGC
>JBDUBN010000354.1:0-3247 GCA_040004085.1 Novosphingobium sp. | reverse complement strand
CTACTTCGCGCCGCGAGTGCGACCGTCGGGACGCAGCGACACAAATTCCACACTGTTCGCCAGCGCGCGTGGATCGAAAATCCGCTCGCTTCGTTGTGGGTTCTCCAGACTTGAGGATTCACAATGCCCAAAACACCTAAGCCATCGAAGGACGCGAGTGCCCCGGCCATGAACAGCTTGAACGGTCAAGGTGGGGAACCGCACCAGCAAGCGCGGGCTCAAAAGGGGGATGCTGCGCGCGAAGGCGTGCTGACCACCAATCATGGAACGGCAATCGCAGATAACCAGAACTCGCTGAAGGCGGGCGCTCGCGGGCCGGTCCTGCTCGAAGACTTTCACTTGCGCGAAAAGATCTTCCACTTCGACCATGAGCGTATTCCCGAGCGGATCGTCCACGCCCGCGGCTCTGGCGCGCACGGGTTTTTCGAATGCACCGACCCGATCCCCGAACTTAGCCGCGCTTCGCTGTTCAGCAAAAAGGGCAAGCGAACGCCTGTTTTTACCCGCTTTTCCACCGTGGCGGGGTCGAAGGGATCGAAGGATACGCCGCGCGACGTGCGCGGCTTCGCGGTCAAATTCTACACCGACGAAGGCAACTGGGATCTGGTCGGCAATAACATGCCGGTGTTCTTCATCCAGGACGCGATCAAGTTTCCCGACCTCGTCCACGCGGTCAAGCCAGAGGCTGATCGGATGTTTCCACAAGCAGCATCCGCGCACGACACGTTCTGGGATTTTGTGTCACTGATGCCGGAATCCACGCATATGCTGACGTGGCTGATGTCCGACTTCGCGCTACCGCGATCGTTCCGCACGATGCAGGGCTTTGGCGTGCACACCTTCCGTCTGGTGAATGCGGAAGGAGAATCGACCTTCGTCAAGTTCCATTGGCGCCCTCGCCAAGGCACGCAATCGACCGTGTGGGACGAAGCGGTCAAGATTTCAGGCGCCGATCCAGACTTTATGCGCCGCGACTTGTGGGAAGCGATCCGGATGGGCGACTTCCCCGAATGGGACTTCGCGATCCAGGCTTTCGACCTCAAAACGGCGGAATCGCTGCCTTTCGACGTGCTCGACGCCAGCAAGCTGATCCCCGAGGAGATCGTCCCCCTGCGTGTAATCGGGCGGATGGTGCTCGATCGCTGGCCCGACAATTTCTTCGCAGAGACCGAGCAAGTGGCGTTCCTGCCGCACAATGTAGTCCCGGGAATCGACTTCACCAACGATCCGCTGCTGCAGGGACGGCTGTTTTCCTACCTCGACACGCAGAAATCGCGGCTGGGGACGACCAACTTTTTCCAGATCCCGGTCAACCAGCCCAAGTGCCCCTTCGCCAACCTCAACCGTGACGGCCTGATGCAGACCGCGATACCCAAGGGCCGCGCCAGCTATGAACCGAACAGCCTTGATCAGGCCGGCGAAGACCCCGGTCCGCGCGAAGATCCGGTGAACGGCTTCACCAGCTTTCGCGGCAGCGGCGAACATAACGACGCCAGCCAGAAACTGCGCGTGCGCGCGGAAAGCTTTGCCGACCACTTCAGTCAGGCAAGAATGATGTTCGCCTCGCAGACCGAGATCGAGCAGGCGCACATGGCCTCGGCATTCGTGTTCGAGTTGTCCAAGGTCGAACTCGAACATGTCCGCACGCGAATGCTGTCACAATTGCGCAACGTGGATGAGGGCCTGGCGCAGCGGGTCGCAGACGGACTGGCCATGCAATTGCCAAAGCCCGCCCCCGCGGCAGCGCCGACGCAGGACCTTGATCCATCGGACAAGCTCTCGATCGTCAAGCAGGGCCAGCCGCCGATGCAGGGCCGCAAGGTCGGCATCCTGTTCGACGAGGGATCCAGCCTTGATGCCATCAACAAGCTGAAGGGCGTGGTAGAAAAGGCCGGCGGCACCGTTTTTCTCGTCTCTCCCAAAGTCGGCGAACAGAAATTGAAAGGCGGCACCCTGAGGGCGCACGGCCAGCTGGCGGGCTCTCCCTCGGTCCTGTTCGACGCGATCGCCTGCGCGATCATGCCCGAAAACGCCAGGAAACTGGCCAAGGACAGCGCCGCACAGCAGTGGTTCCTCGACGCCTACAGCCACTGCAAGACGATCGGCTATTGCCCGGCCACCAAGACCGAAATTCTCGACGTGCTGGGCATCGAGCCGGATGGCGGCGTCATCCCGAACGAGCAGTTCGGCGCCGTCGCTCCCGCCCGGCACTGGGACCGCGAGCCGAAAGTGCGAATGCTGGCGTAGGCCGAAGAAGGCCGATAATGCGGATCAGGCGCTTGAAATATACGCTCCGCCGTTTGCGCTGCTTTGGCAAAGTCGCCGTGCTTCGCTTCTGCGCGCGAGAGATGGAGGTTGATCTCGATGCCAAACGCGCCCCGACGGCGCGCGACGGCAAGTGAGCGAAACATCCCACTGGGAGGTCATCGTAGTCGGCGCGGGCCCGGCGGGACTGACCGCTGCGCTTTACCCTGCCCGCTACCGCCACCGTGTGCTGGTGCTTCACGATGAGACCGCCAGGGCGCTGCGGATTCCGCGCACGCACAATGTTCCAGGGTTTAGCCAAGGTGTCGCCGGAACTGAGCTGATCGCGAGGATGACCGATCATGCGCTGCATTATGGCGCGCGGGTCGTCCAGCGACGGATTGCTGCTGCCGAGAAGCGCGGCAATCGGTTCCTGCTCAGCTCCGATGATGGAGTGCAATGGAATTCGCGCGCGCTGATTCTGGCGACCGGCCTGCACCTCAATCAAATCGCCCTCGATGCGGTGGCACATCAGGCGGCGATCGATGCCGGAGCGCTGCGCTATTGTCCGATCTGCGATGGATTCGAACACACTGCTCAGCGCATCGCCGTGGTCGGGTGGGATACACAAGGCGCGGGCGAGGCCCTGTTCTTGCGCCGCTTTTCGAACGATGTGACCTTGATCCCCAAGGCCTACGATGAATTGTCGGCAGCGGAGCGAGAGCGTCTCAAACGCGCCGGCATCACTTTGATTGTATCTCCAGCGGTCGGTTTTGCGCTGGAAGATGGCAAAATGCGGGTCGAGACAGCCGATGGGCAGTCGCCCATATTCGACGTGGTCTATCCCGCGCTCGGCGTCCGGCCGCGCACGGAGCTTGCCGAGGCGCTGGGCATCTTGCCAGACGCCCAAGGCTGTCTTCCCGCCGATGCTCCGCTCAAAACGGCCATAGCTGGGGTATACTCGGCGGGGGATGTGGTGGAGGGGCTCGATCAAATCTGCGTT
>JBDUBN010000055.1:0-10976 GCA_040004085.1 Novosphingobium sp. | reverse complement strand
AAGTTTGCTTGCACTATTGTCGCTGGGATTGTCCTGATTGCGCTTTGCTTCTTGGCAGTAGCATGGGCTGGATAGCGTCAGTCCAAACGCAATGAAGAACAACCGATAGCGTCTAGGCATTGGATCAGAAACACCGCTGTAAATTTTCCCCGGCTGATCTTGTTCCTGATATTCGGCTCAGAGTCCAGAACGCCGAACAGTACGCAGTGCCATCATATGAAGTGCATAAGCACTGGAAATGATGCCATGCAGCACTTTCTTCTCTCATCCTCAGCCCGCACACACATACGTGTACCCCTCCAGCAACGGTTCACCGAACAAGTCGGGCTGATTGTTCAACCGCTCACCCGCCCTGCAAATTTGCTATCACTGCCCTGGGGCAGCGGATTGCGGGCTGGACATGCCGGCACGGTCCATGACGAATCTCCTTCGCACCCCCAAAACGGCGGCGTGGGGGACTTGTTCCGGCCGTTATTCCGCTGCTTTTTCAGCCGCGACCGAGAACAGCGTAACGTCTGCGTATTTGGCGTCGGATTCGCGGAACAGGCCAAACGGCTCGAAAGCGCGCTCGGTAATCACCAGATCGCGCAGGCCGGTCAGCTTGTAAGCGCCCAGCTTGATCTCACGCGGCGGCTGGCCGTTGCGGTTGATCGTGATCGCATCGACATAGGGTTCGCCGTGCCGCGTATAGAGGATATGCGGGGCCAGCGTGACCCGGTCGCGGTTGTATTCCGCTTCAACGCACTTTCGCAGGGCGATGGCTTCAAGCAGGACGGCGGCGCTCATTCGGGTATCCTGACGGTCTGTAATTGTCGCGATTCGAGTCCCCGCATATAGGGATTCCGCGCGGCAGGTCCATCCACAGCTGATTGCAGGGCGTGCACCAAGCCACTGGCGGCATGCCGCGCACCCGTTTAAGAGCGCGCCTGTCATGACCGGCAAGACCACGATTCCCTGGCCCGGCATGGCCATCGCGCTGATTGCAGCGCTGGCGATGCTGTTCGCGGGGGCGGGATTCTGGCTTTCCGTGGTGGTTGCGGCGATCTGGATCGGATCGTTGTTCGTTCACCGACCGCAGATCGACCAGCCCGAAACCGTGGCTCCCGGGTTGATCGCCAAGCGCGACATCATGCGCGACGTGATCGAACCGCTCGGTACACCGCTATTGTTGATCGAACGTGATCGGGTGCTCGCCGCCAATTTCGCAGCGCGGGCGGCATTGGGCGCGCATGTGATCGGTCAGGACGCCCGCATTGCCTTGCGCCACCCCGAAGCCATGCAGTTGCTCGATGCGGAAGACGGCACCAGCGTCACTATCCCCGGCTTCACCGGCGGGCGCAGCCTGTGGCAATTGACTCGCCGCCATATCGATGACCGGCGCTGGCTGATCGAGTTTCAGGACCGCACGGCGGAATCCGACATCAGCCGCGCGCATACCGATTTCGTCGCCAACGCCAGCCACGAACTCCGCACACCGCTTGCCGCTGTCATCGGTTATGTCGAAACTTTGGCCGACGCTGGCGATACGATTGACGGTGAAACCACCGCCCGCTTTCACCATACCGTGTTGCGGGAAGCGCGGCGGATGCAGGCCTTGGTGGCGGATTTGCTCTCGCTGTCGCGGGTCGAGGCTGAGAAGCATGATGTGCCAAAGGACGAACTCGATCTGGGTAAACTGGCCGAGCGTGTTGCCGGAGAAGCGGCCTCTATTGCGGGCAAGGACCGGATCAAGGTCACTTCATCGGGACAGCCAATTCTAATTGCCGGGGACAGTTCCCAACTCGAACAATTGGTCCGAAACCTGATCGACAATGCGCTGAAATACGGCGATTCTGCCGAGCCGGTGCAAGTCAGTGTCAGCGCCGAAGCCAAGAACAAAGTAGTGCTACGGGTGAAAGACCGGGGCGCTGGCATCGCGCCCGAACACCTGCCCCACCTCACCCGGCGGTTCTACCGCACCGATCCAGGCCGCAGCCGCGCGGCGGGCGGGACCGGGCTGGGACTGGCCATCGTGAAGCACATCGTCGAACGCCACCGTGCCGTTCTGGACGTGGCCAGCACCGTGGGCGAAGGGACCGAGATGTCCGTCACTTTCAATGCACTTTCCACCGATGCCGAATGATTGTCACGAAACTGTCATGTTTCTTGCGCAGAGCGAGTTCGACGCCCCCGCCGGACCACATTCCGGCAAGTCTGGATTGCGCCTGAAGTGACCCCTGCCATCCCTCTGCTGATTGCGCTGGCGCTGGCCCTCACCGGCTGGCTGACCGCGCGTTCGCGGGCTTGGGCATTTCAGCGGGCGACTACGGTTACTGGCGCGAAGGGCCGCTTACACTCGCTACCGAGCTATCATGGCTGGTTTGTCGGCCTATGCGCGGGCATTCCTGCCGGGCTGTTTGCGATAGTTTGGGCGGCGACCAGCCCGGCATTGGTCGTGGCGCGGGTGCTGCGCCATCCAGCGGCGGCGCAAATCCCCGCGTTCGGTATCAACCGCGACACAATCCTTGCCGAGGCGCAAGCGATCGCCAGCGGCAGCACGACGGCGGCGTTCAATCCACTGTCCCGCGCGCTGGTCCCGGTTTTCCGCGAGGCGCTGGTTCTTTTCAGCACCATCGGCATCGTTGTGACGCTACTGGTCGGCTTTGTTGGCGGCGCTTGGGCGTTCCTGAAACTGCGCCCCGATTTCACCGCCCGCACGCAAGTCGAGCGGATTGTCATGGCCATCCTTCTGCTGGCCTCGCTGGTGGCGATCCTCACAACCTTTGGCATACTCGCCTCGTTGATGTTTGAGACGTCGCGGTTTTTCCAGATCGTTCCGGTCGGCGATTTCCTGTTCGGCACCCACTGGTCGCCCGATCCGATGGCGGCGGAAGGCTCGGTTGATATCCATGCCTATGGCGCGCTGCCGCTGTTCTGGGGAACGGTGTTCATCGGCACCATCATCGCCATGATCGTAGCCATTCCGCTCGGCCTGATGAGCGCCATTTACCTCACCCAATATGCATCGGCCACGGTGCGCAAATGGATGAAGCCGCTGCTCGAGGTATTGGCCGGGGTGCCGACGGTAGTTTACGGTTATTTCGCCGCGCTGACCGTGGCTCCGGCGATCCGCGATTTCGGGCACATGATCGGCATTGCCAGCGCCTCATCGGAAAGCGCGCTGGCGGCGGGCCTTGTCATGGGGATCATGATCATCCCGTTCGTCTCATCAATGGCCGACGATTCCATTGCCGCTGTGCCGCAATCGCTGCGCGACGGCAGTCTGGCGATGGGCGCCACGACCTATGAGACGATCCGCCGGGTGCTGGTGCCCGCCGCTTTGCCCGGCATTGTCGCCGGCGTGATGCTGGCGGTCAGCCGGGCGATTGGCGAGACGATGATCGTCGTCATGGCCGCCGGAGCGACCGCGCGGCTGACGGCCAATCCGTTTGAGAGCATGACCACGGTCACCTTCCAGATCGTCGCCATGCTGACCGGCGAAGGCAGCTTCGATCACCCCGCCACGCTTAGCGCATTTGCACTGGGTATGGTACTTTTCCTCGTCACTTTGGCGCTCAACTTTATCGCTCTGCGCGTCGTCAAGCGGTTCCGCGAGGCTTATGACTAGCACTCTCTCCTCGCACTCGGATCGCAACGCGCTGATCGCCGCGCGTCTAAAAAAGCGCTACGCTGCCGAACGCAACTTTCGCGCGCTCGGCTTTTGCGCGGTGCTGTTTTCGGCGCTCGTGCTGGCGTTCCTGCTCGTGACGATGTCAGCGAACGGCGTGGCCGGTTTTCAACGCACGGTGCTGGTCAGCGAGATCGACTTTTCCGGCGGTGCGCTGACCATTGATCCTTCGCAGTTGAAGGGCGACGGGGCCATGCAGGCACTCGAGTCAGCTGGCCTGCCCGATCTGGTGACGCTCGCGGTAAGCCGCAGCGCTGGTCCACAGGCGGCGGCGCAATTGTCCGACGGCGGCTGGCGCGAAGTTGCCAGCAAGCTGATCGCCGACCCGACTCTGCTCGATGGCAAGCTGGCGGTAAAACTCCCCGCCAGCGACGATCTCGCCGCCGCGCTGCGCGGTGACGGACAAAAGGAACTGCGCCCGCTCGCCGCCCAGCTCGCCCGCGAAGACAAGCTGACCCGCGCGGTTGACTGGGGCTTCCTCACCCGCTCCGACGCCACGCACGCGCAGGATGTCGGCATCTGGGGGGCGCTCAAGGGATCGCTGATGACAATGTTCATCACGCTGGTACTGGCCTTCCCGGTCGGTGTGCTGGCGGCGCTGTACCTTGAGGAATACGCCCCGCGTAACCGCTGGACCGACCTGATCGAGGTGTCGATCAACAACCTGGCCGCCGTGCCTTCGATCATCTTCGGCCTGCTCGGGCTGGCGGTATTCCTCGGCCTGTTTCCAAACTGGCGCTCTGCCCCGCTGATCGGCGGGATGACGCTGGCGCTAATGACCATGCCGGTGATCGTGATTTCCGGGCGCAACGCGATCAAGTCGGTGCCGCCGTCGATCCGCGACGCGGCACTAGCGATTGGCGCCAGCCGGGTGCAAGTGGTGTTCCACCATGTCCTCCCGCTCGCCCTGCCCGGCATCCTGACCGGCACCATCATCGGCATGGCCCGCGCGCTGGGTGAAACCGCGCCGCTGCTGATGATCGGTATGCGGGCCTTCATCGCGACGCCGCCCTCCAGCTTCACCGCCCCTGCCAGCGTGCTGCCGGTGCAGATTTTCCTGTGGTCTGACGAGATCGACCGTGGTTTCATCGAAAGGACCAGCGCGGCGATTATCGTGCTGCTGGCGTTCCTGCTGGTGATGAACGGACTGGCGATCTTTCTACGCAATCGTTTTGAGAGGCGCTGGTGAGCACAATTCACGAACTCGATCCGACCCGGACGCTGATCTCAGCCCGCAACGTTTCCGTCTTTTATGGCGAGAAGCAGGCGATTGACGATGTCTCTATCGACATTACCCCGGAATACGTCACCGCCTTTATCGGGCCGTCAGGCTGCGGGAAGTCGACCTTCCTGCGCTCACTCAACCGGATGAACGACACCATCGCCGGTGCTCGTGTTGAGGGTGAGATCACGCTCGACGGCGACGACATCTACCGTTCAGGCATGGACGTGGTGCAACTACGCGCCCGCGTCGGCATGGTGTTCCAGAAGCCGAACCCGTTCCCCAAGTCGATCTATGAAAACGTCGCCTATGGCCCGCGGATTCACGGGCTGGCGGGTACGCGCAGCGATCTGGACGGCATTGTCGAAGGCTCACTGCGCCGCGCTGGCCTGTGGGACGAGGTCAAAGACCGGCTGGCGGACAGCGGCACTGCCTTGTCGGGCGGCCAACAACAGCGCCTGTGCATCGCCCGGGCCATTGCCGTCGACCCCGAAGTGATCCTGATGGACGAGCCTTGCTCGGCGCTCGACCCCATCGCCACGGCGCGCATTGAGGAGCTTATTGGCGAGCTGCGCGGGCGCTATGCCATCGTCATCGTCACCCATTCGATGCAGCAGGCCGCGCGCGTTTCGCAGCGGACCGCCTTTTTCCACATCGGCAAGCTGGTGGAATATGGCAAGACATCGGATATCTTCACCAATCCCCGCGAAGTGCGGACCAAGGATTACATCACCGGCCGCTACGGTTAGGACGACAATAATGGCAGACCATACAGTCAAGGCGTTCGACGAAGACATCACCCGCCTGCGCGGCTTGATCGCGGAAATGGGCGGTCTTGCCGAAGTGGCGCTGGGCGAATCCATCGACGCGCTGGTTCGCGGCGATAATGTGCTGGCCGACGCGATCATCGCCCGTGACAAGCAGATTGACGCGCTTGAGGCGGAAATTGACAAGCTCGCCATCCGCGTCATCGCCCTGCGCGCGCCGATGGCCGACGACTTGCGCGAGGTTATCGCCGCGCTGAAGATCGCTGGGGTACTTGAACGCATCGGCGACTATTCGAAGAACATTGCCAAGGGCGCCAAGAAAGTCGTGCAGCGTAAACGGTTTGAACCGCTGACGCTGATCCCGGCGATGGCCGATATCGCCGCCGGAATGGTCCACGACGTCATGACCGCCTTCGCCGCGCGCGATCCGGAACTCGCCGCCGAAGTGATCGCCCGCGACGACAAGGTCGACGCCTTTTACGACAGCATTTTCCGCACGCTCGTCAGCTACATGATGGAAAACCCGGCGACCATCACCAGCGCCGCCGAACTGCTGTTCGTTGCCCGCAATATCGAACGCATCGGCGATCACGCCACCAACGTCGCGGAAATGGTCTACTTCGCAGCCACTGGCAATTACCTCGCCGATGTCGACAGCACGTTGAGGCACACCTGAGATGGCCGCCCCGCGCCTGCTGCTGGTTGAAGACGATCCGGCGCTGGCCGAACTGATCGAGTTCCGCTTTCGCGGCGAGGGCTACGAGGTCGTCCGCACCGAAGACGGCGACGAGGCGCTATTGCTGGCCAGTGAGGAAGCGCCTGACGTGGTCATTCTCGACTGGATGATCGAGGGCACCAGCGGCATCGAAGTCTGCCGCCGCCTGCGCCGCGACAAGGCCACCGCTCACGTGCCGATCATCATGCTGACCGCGCGCGAGGCGGAGGAGGACCGCGTGCGCGGGCTGGATACCGGCGCCGACGATTACGTCACCAAGCCATTCTCTCCGCGCGAACTGGTCGCCCGCGTCAACGCCATCTTGCGCCGCATTCGGCCAGCGCTGGCGGGGGAAACACTGACAGTCGGCGACCTGACGCTGGACGCCACCGCGCACCGGGTTTCACGGCGCGGCAGCGTGATCGCGCTGGGACCGACCGAATTCCGCCTGCTGCGCCATTTCATGGAGCATCCAGGCCGGGTATTCTCACGCAACCAGTTGCTCGACGCCGTCTGGGGTACGGGCAGCGACATCGAACTGCGCACCGTGGACGTGCATATCCGCCGCCTGCGGAAAGGGATCGAACTGGACGGCGTACCCGACCCCGTGCGCACGATCCGTTCGGCCGGGTACTCGCTCGAAGCGGTTTGAGACCAGTAACGGCGCAGTTCCACTTTCCCTATCGCACAACTCCGTTTAGTCGGTTGGCGAGAATTGGAAGTTTAGGAGCTGAAATGGTTGCGATGTCACGAATTGTCCGACGCCTGACGCGCGGAGCGCTGGTGTTTGGTGGGCTTGCCGCGATTTCCGGCGCAGCATTGGCGGACGGTTACATCAACAGCGGTGACTCATGGCTGGCAATGACGCCCGAAGCGAAGATGGCCTATGTTCAGGGTGTCAACGACACGTCCAACTTCATCTACGTCAATGATGATCTGGCCACCGCAATTGTCAAAGTCGCACGGACGCGTTGCCTGATTGAATCCAAGACCACGCCTAACATTCTGGCTGATATTATTACCAATGCCTATACTAAGCAGCCCGCGCTTAAAGTTCGTCCGCCGATGTTGATCTATGTATTGCGAATGGGCGAAATCTGCCGTCCGATCATCAATCAGGAACGGACGAGGATGGGATTGCCCGCGCTCTAGGGGTTGCGGGGTTCAATATAAAATCAAGTTATTACGATAGCTTCGTCATTCCCGCGAAGGCGGGAACCTATCTCCTGACCTGACCTGCTGCGCAGGTGGTGTGCGATGCCGAACCGTGTCGAGATGGGTTCCCGCCTTCGCGGGAATGACGAATTGAATTTGAACCAGTGAACCCCCTTACCCCGGCATCAACCAACGCCCCTCCCCAACAAGACAAAGAAAAGCCCGCCGGTCTGGATAGACCGGCGGGCTTTCTATTGCGGTTTGATTAGCTGTTAAGCAGATCAGAAACCAAAGGTGATGCCACCGCGATAGGCAGTGCCGCCATCGCTCTTCAGGCTGGTGGAAACACCAGCGTTGATGGCAATGTTTTCGCTGAGCAGGATACCAACCTGTGCAGCAACAGCGGCCTGGCTTTCATAGCCACCGACGTTGACCGTCAGGTTGAACTTCTTGTTCGGCAGGAACGCGCCGCCCGACAGGGCAACAGCCGTAGCGATGCCGCGATCAGCATGCAGACGGTTGTTCGAAACCAGCGAAGCGAGAGTAGTGACGGTGCCGCTCAGCGCGGTGACGTTGGCATTGGTCGCGGTCAGCTGGGCGTAGTTCACAGCATCGGAAGGACCAGTGCCAGCCGAGAGGTTGGTGATACGGCCGTTACCAGCATTGATGCCAGCAGCGCCAGCAACGCCGCCAGTGTTGGCATTGAGTACGCCTGCGTTAACAGTCGCGCCGGTCAACGTAGCTGCAGTAACGGTACCTGTTGTGGTCAAGCCCGACGAAGTCAGCGAGGTGCTGCTGACCGGTGTAGCGCCCATGACTACTGCAACGCTGCCCGGTGTCCCGGCAGTGTAAGTGGCGGTGCCGTTGTAGGTCGAGTACGTGGTGCCCGATGTGGTGATGATGAGATCGTTCTCGACAACACCGCGCGTGTTACCGGTGATCGCTCCGACGGTATCCACATTAGCAGCATAAGCTACGCCGCCAGCCGCGTTGGCGTTCGCCGTGTTGGCCTGCACAGTGATTCCGCTGACCGAAGAGGTTGAGCCAACGACAGTCGGCGCAGTAACGCCGCTTACGCTAACCAATGTCAGCGGAGATGTAGTCGGATTGCTGTAAGTCGTCGTTGTGGTAATTACCGAGGTTGCGCCGCTAACGGCAGTTGCGCCGGCGGTGCCGGTCAGTGTGTAAGGGACGCTATTGACAGTGCCGCTCGACGAAATCGCGGCGGTAGCAAGAGAAGTGTTGACCGAACCTGACGACGTAGTCGTGTAAGTGGTCTGGAAGGGCGCTGCCGCAGGGTTGCCAGAAATAGGAGAAACCACTGCAGGAGAGCTACCAGCGACGAACGTTCCTGTTGTGGCGGTGCCGCCAGTTGAAGTTACGTTACCAGCGGGGGGAGCCGCAGCAAATGCCGCACTTGCAGAAACCAGGGCAATCGTCAGTGACGAGCCGAGAAGCTTGAAATTTTTCATATTAGTACCTTCCACTTCGCGTTAACTAGATAATTAGATTGGACACAACACGGAACAGCACCGCTTCGCGGCTACTGCTACGACCCAAAAGCCAATATGAGAAAACGCCCCTCACTTGCCCCCGTTCAGCATCATCCCGCGTCAGGACAATTGCTTTGCAGCCGGATGCCTAAGGCCTAGCGGTGCGGCGGTCAAGTCTGGACGACATTGTTTGACAACATTGTTTACAGTCAATGGACTGGATTTTGGGGGAAATTATCGTTTCGAATTACAACTGAACAAATGGTGCAATCGTTTTGTTGTGGAAACAGATAATAACGCATCACTTGCCCCACCGCTTTGCCGACCATAACGCCGCCCGTCCGAACATAATGCCCCTACTCCGGCGAAAGCGACAAGCAGGCATTGCATTCCGCGCAAAACCCGCTATGCGCGCCCCTTCCCCGCAACAGCAGGGATTCGAAGAAAGCCGGAGGGGCCCCGCATTCCCGCGGATCAGCCAGCGATCGGTTACAGTGATAAGGATGCCGCCGTGCCGCTCTATGAGCACGTGTTCCTGGCCCGCCAGGATCTGAGTCAGGCGCAAGTTGATGCCCTGGCCGCCACCGCCACCGAGATTGTTGAAGCCAACAAGGGCAAGGTCGTCAAGACCGAGTCATGGGGTCTCAAGGGTCTTGCGTACAAAATTCAACGCAACCGCAAGGCACACTTCGTACTGCTCAACATCGACGCCCCCGCTGGCGTCGTGGCCGAGCTGGAACGCCAGACGGCGATCAACGAAGACGTCATCCGCTTCCTGACCGTCCGTGTTGACGCTCTCGAAGAAGGTCCGTCCGTGCAGATGCGCAAGCAAGAACGCGAGCGCCCCCGTCGCCGCGACCGTGAGGAGGGTTGATCCATGGCTCGTCCGTTTTTCCGCCGCCGCAAGTCCTGCCCGTTCTCGGGCAAGAATGCTCCCAAGATTGATTACAAGGACGTGCGTCTGCTGCAGGGCTTCATGTCCGAACGCGGCAAGATCGTGCCTAGCCGCATCACCGCCGTTTCTGCCAAGAAGCAGCGCGAACTGGGCCAGGCTATCAAGCGCGCCCGCCACGTGGGGCTGCTGCCCTACCTCGTGAAGTAAGGAGGACTACCCAATGGAAATCATCCTCCTCGAACGCATCGAGAAGCTCGGCGTCATCGGCGACGTTGTATCGGTCAAGGACGGTTACGCTCGTAACTTCCTGCTGCCGAACAAGAAGGCGCTGCGCTCCAACGCTGCCAACCGCAAGGTTTTCGAAGCCAACCGCGCGCGCATCGTTGAAGACAACGCCAACCGTCGCGGCGAAGCCGAGATCGCCAGCAAGGATGTGGACGGCCGTTCGGTCGTGCTGATCCGCGCTTCGTCGAACTCGGGTCAGCTTTACGGTTCGGTTTCGGTTCGCGATATCGTCGAAGCCCTGAACGCCGATGGCGCCAAGGTCGTGACGAAGAACATGATCGTACTGCCGCACCCGATCAAGACTGTCGGCATTTTCGACGTGCGCGTTTCGCTGCACCCGGAAGTCGCCGTCAGCGTGAAGGTCAACGTAGCCCGCTCGCCGGACGAAGCCGAACAGCAGGCTGCTGGCGTTGACGTCATGGCCGCCCTGTTTGACGCGGACACATCGGGCTTCACCGAAGCCTATGATCCGAACGCTGAACCAGGCGAAATCAACTCCGACCTGCTCGACGAGCCGGTTGAAGGTGAAGCCGAAGCCTGATCGGCTGACGCATTTGAATTCGTGGAGGGGGCGCTTAACGGCGTCCCCTTTGCTTTGTGCGTGATACGCGGGTAACCTAGGGCGATGGAATCTGCCGCTTCAATTATCGCCGAACTCACCCGCATTTATGACCTGGCCGTCACCACGTTGCACAGCGACATTATTGCCTTCGCCGCAGATGGCACCCTCCCTCCGCCAGACCGCCGCTCAGCCCGCGCATGGTGCTATCCCGAACT
>JBDUBN010000353.1:0-3262 GCA_040004085.1 Novosphingobium sp. | reverse complement strand
CCGTCAGACCCAATTTCGGTTCCGACAGATCGCCTGCCAGCACCACCAGCCGCGACCCCAGACGCTCCAGCTCGGCAGTCAGTTCGGCATCGCCGCGTCCGAATGCATCAAGCAGCCGTGTACGGGCCGAAGCATCGTCCGAACCGCGCGCGATGCAGGTCAAGGTGCCCCCGGTTTCCTCCAGCCGTTTCAGCCATTCTAGGCACAGGAACCGGCCTAGGAACCCGTTGGCCCCGGTCAGCAGCACCCGCGCAGGTTCATCGGTGCCGGGCAGTGGCAGCGCGGCCGCCGCATCCAGCGTCGCGGCATCGATGAACCGGTCGAGCGTCAGGTCCGATGCCTCCAGCACGCTCGCGCCCTCGCCGTGGACAGATGCGAACGAGGCCCGCTGCGGGCCACTGGCGGAGCGGTCGCGCTCGATCTGGCGCGCCAGCTGATACAGGTCCCCGGTTGGATGCATGATCACGCCGGCTTCCACCGGGATGCCGTAGATGTCCTCAAGCAGCAGCGAGAACGACACCGCCGCCAGCGAATCCCCGCCCAAATCGGCGAACGACACCGGCACCGCTATGTCGAGCGACTCCAGTCGCAGCACCGAACGCGCCGCCCGATAGAGCGTCTCCAACACCGGGGCATTCGCGCCATCGCGGCGCAAGTCGTCGAGTTCGCTGTCCTGCGCCTGCGCCATGCTGGCATAAAGCTGCTCCAGCGCATCGCCATATCGTGCTTTCAGTGCGGGCCGCAGCACTTTGCCGACCCCCGCCAGCAGCCCGTTTTGCGGCGAGAACGGCTCGCGCTCGACGATGATGTCGCGCGGCACCTCGAATGCCTGCAAGCCGTTAGCGGCGGCGATCTCACGCAGCGCCGCCATCAGCGCCGACTTGACCTCGGCTTCGGGCAGACTGGGAGGAAGCACTTCGGGATTGGGCACAATCACCGCCAGCAAGTATGCACGGCTGCTGCTGCCATAGACGAAAGCCTGCGCGATCGCCGGATGACCTCCGGCATACAGCGATTCAAGCCGCGCCACCGCCACGAACTCGCCCTGCGCCAGCTTGAGCACATTGTTGCGCCGGTCGAGATAGGAAATCCGGCCCGGCTCGATCTCGGCCATGATGTCGCCAGTATGATAGAACCCGTCGGTGTCGATCAGCGAAGCAGTCACCTCCGGCTGGTTCAGGTATCCGGCGAACAGGCGCATGGATTTCACGATCAGTTCGCCCCTTGGAAACGGTTTATCCGTGGTGAAATAGCCCAGTTCGGGCACGTCGATCAGCTTGTAGTCGATCACCGGCGGCTTCTGGACCCAGCCATTCACCGCCACCATGCCCACTTCGGTCGCCCCATAACCATCGACCATCGGGAAACCGAGCAGGTCTTCCATGAACGCGCGCAATTCGGGTGAAACAGGTGCCGCCCCCGTGGTAGCATCTCGCACCCGCCCGCCCAGCGCCTCGCTGCGAAACCGCGCCAGCGCCGCCCGCGCCCGCTCTCCCCCGGCGGCAAGTTCGGCACCGTAGGCGGCATGGCAGCGCTGGTAGAGCAGTTCCGATACGCGCGGCACCAGCGCCAGGGTAGTCGGCCTGACCGTGGCCATGTCCTCCATCAGGGTCGAAAGGTCGCTGCGCGCGGTGAAACAGGTAAGTCCGCCCGATGCCATCGCCATCGAGATGTACGACTTGCCGAAGCTGTGATTCAGCGGCTGATAGTGCAGCACCACCGGCGAATAGTCGCGCGCCATTGCCCAGGTCGGCTGCACCAGTCGCTGGGTATACATCGCCCCCTTGGGCGCGCCCGTGCTGCCCGACGTGTAGTACACGATCGAGAGCGGATCCTCGCCCGGAGCCGGATCGAACGGCTCGGCGGCAGGCAGCGCCGCCCCGCGCGCCAATGCCTCGGACCAGGTCACCAGCGCGATGTCCTTGGCCGCAAGGTCCGCGCGGGCCTGTTCGATGGCCTGCAGTTCAGCCGCGCTGGCCCCGTCCAGATCGAAGATCAGCACCGCGGACACGGCCTTGCCACCCTGCGCCATGGTCACCGCCTTGCTCAGATATTCGCGGCTGACGCACAGCACCTTGGTCTTCAGTTCGGCTGTGATCCCTGCCAGTTGCTCGGCTGGAGCGGTGGTTTGCAGAGGGACGATCGGCAGGCCCAGAATTGCCAGCGCAAGATCGATCGCCACGAATTGCGGGCCTGCAAAGTTCAGCGTCACCACCGGATCGCCAGCTCCTAGCTTCGCTGCCGGGTCATGTGCCAGAAACGCGGCGATGGCCCGGGCCTGTGCCTCCAGGGCGGCGTAGCTGATCGTCACAAAGTCGCGGGCATGGCCCGAAGCGGCGCGGGGATCAGCCGGTCGCCAAGCCAGCGCCGGACGGTCAGCATAAGTCCCAAGCGCGGCCAGGACTATCCGGCTCAGCGGCATCGATCCGCCGCGGATTTCCTGTAGCAGCGCGGCGTCCGGTGCAAGCACCTGATCACTCATCTCTCGCTCAGCGATCGCTTCCAAGACAGTTCTCCACATTTTATTTGAAGTTAGTGTCGCTGGGTTGGGCCTGCCACAACAAGGGGCGTTTGGGCCATCTTCTGTCCCAGCAGCGCGACAAATTGGCTGATCCCTGCCGCACATCACAATCGCGATGAAACGCGCGCGGCGCTGGTTTGCGTCATGGTGCTACCATAGACCTCCGACCAAATTTCGGATGACTACAGGAGAGAACGATGGCAGGTCAGGCTGAAAGCCACACGCTGGCAAATGGACGCAAAATCCCCGGAATGGGCGAGTTTGCGTTCCAGCCAGTGGTCGGCGCGTTCCAGCCCACGCTGGAATCGATGGCCAACCTTGAACCGATGATGGGCATGGATCCTGAGGGACTCTACCTGTGGGG
The DNA here is from genome assembly GCA_040004085.1 of Novosphingobium sp. Taxonomy (GTDB): domain Bacteria; phylum Pseudomonadota; class Alphaproteobacteria; order Sphingomonadales; family Sphingomonadaceae; genus Novosphingobium. The sequence goes on along the minus strand of JBDUBN010000353.1, from coordinate 377 downwards.
CACCCTACGCGATGAGGACGGCAACATGTATTGCCCGATGCGCCGAATTCCGTATGACCTGCCCGGTGCCAAGAAGGATGCGCGGCGCTATTTCTACCTCCAGCACAACGTCGGGGCCGATCACTTCAAGCTCGACAAGATCGGCCGCCATTCAGCCCCGAATGATGGCCACCTGTTCGGCCGCGAGGGGGACCAGCTGGTCTGGCGGAGCCACCCCGATGCCCCGGGCAACCCGTTCCGGGCCGAATGGACCCCGGAAACCTGCCGCTGGGTGGAAGAGGGTGTGATGGACATCAGCGGCACGCTGATCAAGCCGGGCCTTCAGTGGTACATCCCCAGCCGCACCGCCGCGATGTCCTATGTCGCCTGCATCATGC
>JBDUBN010000054.1:0-11032 GCA_040004085.1 Novosphingobium sp. | reverse complement strand
GCGGCTGGCCTTGTCGGGCCATTCGATCCAGCTGAACACCACGGACTCGTCTTCCCTGGCATCAACGGCTGCGAAGAAGTCAGTGGTCTTGCCATGCGGCACATCGGCTTCCCAGCATTCGAGCACGCGCGACGCACCGTGTTCGATGAATACACCGTCGCTTTTTCGGGCGTGAGCGATGAATTTCTCCCGGTTTCCCTTGGGAACCGGAATAACGAAGCCTTCGATGTAAGACATTGCCATTCTCCTCGATGACAGTGGAAAACGGAGAACGTTGCCGACGGCCGAACGTTCCGTCAGGTTAGTTGTTGGCGATGTCCGACTTGCCATCAGCGCGCACCAAACCAGAAGGACGGCATGATCAGCAATTACAACCAGATCGTCGACGGGCATCTGGCGGGCGTTGATCCGGCGAAGTTGGCCGAGGCTACGCACAAGTTGGGCGGCAATTTCGACGGACCGATTTATAACTTCGGGTTCTGAATGGCCCGCTCGCCGCGCGCTTGACATCGCCGAGGGGAATTTTAAGATTGCGTTAACATAGAGCAATAATCGTTTGCGGGACTGGAGGCGTCATGGTGGCCAAGCATCAGAAATCCGCCGTTTTGTCTTGCATGTTGATAGTGCCAACCGAAGCCGGAGTGGTGTCTGGCGTCGATCAGGTCACCGCGTGGTGATGATGATCGCCACCGCGATGTAGACCCAACTTCCGCATTTGATTCGATAATCGTGAAGAGTGAGGATCGCATGCAACCGGTGCGTTATGGGATGATTGGCGGCGGGCAAGGGGCGTTCATCGGCGGAGTCCACCGCACGGCGGCGGCGATTGCCGGGAACTGGCAACTGGTCGCCGGCGCGCTGTCCTCCACGCCCGAAAAGTCGCGCGCATCGGGGGCGGAGATCGGCCTGCGCGCGGACCGGACTTATGGCTCTTGGTCGGAAATGCTGACACGCGAAGCTGCGCTCCCTGCCGAGCAGCGGATTGAGGCGGTCGCTATCGTCACGCCCAACCATATGCACGCCCCGCCAGCGATCGCGGCAATGGAGGCCGGGTTCGATGTGATCATCGACAAGCCGCTGGCGGACAGCATGGCCAATGCGCAAGCGATTGCCGATACAGCCGCGCGCACCGGACGGCGGATCGCGGTGACGCATACCTATACCGGCTATCCACTGGTCAAACAGGCGCGGCGCATGGTCACCTCCGGCCAGTTCGGCGACGTGCGGCGGGTCGCGGTAAAATACACGCAGGATTGGCTGAGCCGCGCCGCCGATCTTGAGAATAACAAGCAAGCGGCTTGGCGCGTCGATCCGGCGCAGTCAGGCGATGCCGGGGCGTTTGGCGATATTGGCACCCATGCGGCTAACCTCGCCGAGTTCATCACCGGCGAACGCATCACCGCGATCTGCGCCGAACTGACCATGCTGGATGGTCGCCGCATTGACGATGATGGCGCGGCGCTGCTGCGTTTTTCGGGCGGCGGCAAGGGCACGCTGACCGCGAGCCAGGTGCTGGTCGGCGATATCAACGATCTCGCGATCTCGGTCTGGTGCGAGGAAGCGGGGCTGCACTGGCGGCAGGAGGAGCCCAATACCCTGCGCATCGGCTATCGCGACAAGCCGACTGAGATCTGGCACGCCGGGGCCAACCGCGCCTATCTGGCTGGTGATATTCAGGCCATCCAGCGCACGCCGGGCGGCCATCCGGAAGGCTATCTCGAAGCCTTCGCCAACATCTATGCCGCGTTCGGGCAGAGCATCCGGGGCGTGCCGGCGGAAGGCAACGAGCCGGGCTTTGCGACCATGGACGACGCCTTGCAGGGCATGAAGTTCCTACGCGCCAGCCTTGCATCCAGCCGCGCGGGCGCGGTCTGGACCGAACTTTGAGAAAGGACGCCTCATGAAAGGCCCGGCCATTTTCCTCGCCCAGTTCGCTGGTGACGCGGCTCCGTTCAACTCGCTCGATGCGATCACCCGCTACATGGGCGATCTGGGGTACAAGGGCGTGCAGATTCCGACGTGGGATGCGCGTCTGTTTGACCTGAAGCTGGCAGCCGAAAGCCAGACTTACGTTGACGAAGTGAAAGACGTGTGCGCGGCCAACGGCGTCGAAGTGACCGAGCTTTCCACGCACCTGCAGGGGCAGCTGGTTGCCAGCCACCCGGCATACGACACGCAGTTTGACGGCTTTGCCCCGGCGCAAGTTCACGGCAACGAGCCAGCCCGCCGCGCCTGGGCCATCGACCAGCTCAAGCTTGCCGCGAAGGCCAGCCAGCGCTTCGGCTGCACCGCCCATGCCACATTCTCGGGCGCGTTGATGTGGCACACGGTCTATCCGTGGCCGCAGCGCCCTGCCGGTCTGGTGGAGGAAGGCTTTGCCGAACTGGCGCGGCGGTGGACCCCGATCCTCGACGTGTTTGACGAGCGTGGCGTCGATGTGGCTTACGAACTGCATCCCGGCGAAGACCTGCACGACGGCGTGACGTTCGAACGGTTCCTGGCAGCGGTCGGCAATCACAGCCGCGCCAATATCCTGTACGATCCGTCGCATTTCCTGCTGCAACAGCTCGATTATCTGGCCTTCATCGACATCTATCACGACCGCATAAAGGCCTTCCACGTCAAGGATGCCGAGTTCCGGCCCAATGGCCGCGCGGGCGTTTATGGCTCGTACTCCGGTTGGGCGGAACGCCCCGGCCGGTTCCGCTCGTTGGGTGATGGCCAGATCGATTTCGGCGGCATCTTCACCCGGCTCACTCACCATGGCTATCAGGGCTGGGCGGTGCTCGAATGGGAATGCGCCTACAAGCACCCAGAGCAAGGCGCGGCAGAGGGCGCGCCGTTCATCGCCCGACATATGATCCGCAAGGCTGACAAGGCATTTGACGATTTTGCCGGAACCGGCGCGGACATGAATTTGGTGCGCAGCGTGCTGGGGCTGCAATAGAACCGGCCTTTGAGGGAGAATTCAGTGGACCCGACTGCAGACCGTCCGGCCAATCACAGGTCAATCTTCTGGATCAGCGTCCTTGCCCTTTTTACGGCGGGGCTCGCCAATGCGATTCGCGGCGGCGCATCCGAAGCGATGAAGAATGAACTATTCGATCCCACTGTTGCCGCGCGCTCGGGCGAATTTATAGGCACCGCGCTGGGCAATGCCTTCCTGGGCTTTGCCCTCAGCCTGCTGGTGATCAGCCCACTGCTCGACAAGATTGGTGCCAAACGGATCCTACTTTTTGCTGCTACCTGCTTCATTTTCGGTCCTGCTCTGATTCTCTACGCACCGTCGGCGAGTGGCTTTGACACGATCAACACCGTGCTGAACCTTGGCATGATCGTGACCGGCTTCGGCTGGGGCGCGACCGAAGGATCGATCAACGCGTTGACGACGACGATCTATCCTGAAGACAAGACCGGAAGACTGAATGTGCTCCACGCCTGGTGGCCGTTCGGCATCATCGTCGGCGGCCTGCTTTCTGTCCTGCTGTTTGGGGCGGGGCAGGATTGGCGGACGCTGATCGGGCTGATCATGATCCCCGGTGTTATCCTCGGCATCTGGGTTATGCGACACGATTTCCCGCAAACCGAAAGCACCACCGCGGGCGTCACATTCACGGAGATGATGGCCGAACCGTTCAAGCATCCGGGTTTCTGGATTTTTCCGGCGATCATGTTCCTCACTGCCTCGGCGGAACTGGCACCGGGAGCATGGGTGCAGGTCGCGCTGACCGAGACCGTCGGCATGCAGGGCATTCTGGTGCTGGTCTATGTCTCTGCCATCATGTTTGCCATGCGCCATTTCGCCGGGGCGCTCGAACACCGGTTTTCGGACATGGGATTGCTCTGCATCAGCACGCTTCCTGCGGCGATCGGACTGTTCCTGCTGTCGACAGCCAGCTCTCCGTTCACGGCGCTGGTCGCCGCGACGCTCTGGGCTTTTGGCGTGTGCTTCATGTGGCCGACCATGCTGGCCGCGGTCGCGCGCCGCTATCCTCGCAGCGGCTCCTGGGGGATTGGCATCGTCAACTTTGCCGGTGCGCTGGCGATCTATCTGGTGCTGCCGGAAATCGGCAAGATCTACGATACCGCCAAGATAGACAAGGCGGGTGGCGAGGCTGCGTTCAACGCGCTTCAGGCCGGAAGCTCAGGCATGCATGACGTTCTGGTTCACGCCGCCGAAGTGTCGTTCAAGACGATTTCCGTAATCCCCGTGGCCTTGTTCTTCATCTTCGGCGGGCTGTGGCTCGTCGAACGCAGGCGGAAAGGCTGACCCCCCATGAAAATCGGCATGAACATGTTGCTGTGGACGGGGCACGTCACGCAGGAGCATGTCCCCACATTGCAGGCGATCAAGGCGACGGGATTCGACGGCGTCGAAATCCCGGTTTTCGATGTCAGTGATGAAGGCCACTATCGCTGGCTGGCGGGTGTGCTCAATGACATCGGCCTTGAACGCACTGTCGTGGCGCTGATCCCGGATGAGGCGCACAACCCGTCGGTGGCCGATCCGGCCTGCCGCGCCCGCGCGGTCGATCACTTGCGCCGCGTGGTCGATTGCACCGCGACTTTGGGCGGCCAAGTGGTGGCCGGTCCGTGGTTCCAGCCGCTCGGGGTGTTCTCGGGCGAGCGGCCCAGCGAGGCCGAGCTTGACCGTTGCGCCGATGTTCACCGCCAGATCCTGCCGCTGATGCGCGCCGCCGGGATCACCGCCGGGCTGGAGCCGCTCAACCGCTTTGAAGCCCATTTGCTGAACACCTGCGAGCAGGCCATCGCTTATGCGGCGCGCGTCGGGTCAGACGGTATCGGTATCCTTTACGATACATTCCACGCCCATCTGGAGGAAAAGGACCCAATCGCCGCGCTGCACGCGCTGCACGCCTCGGGCAATCTGGCGCACGTGCACATTTCGGAAAATGACCGTGGCACCCCAGGGAGCGGCCATGCCAAACTGCGCGAGACTATCGCGGCGCTCAAGTCACTGGGCTATGACGGATGGCTGACCATCGAAGCCTTTGGCCGCGGGGTCCCCGAACTGGCGGCGGCCACCCGCGTCTGGCGCGATTTTTTCACCAGCCCCGAAGAAGTCACCACCAAAGGCTACGCATTCATTCGTAACTGCTGGGAGCAGGCATGATGACCGACGAATTTTCACTCGACCGCCGTGCCCTGATGGGCCGCGTTGCCGCGTTAATCGGGGCCAGCGCGTTACCCGCCGAGGCATTTGCGGTGACGGGCAAAAAGCGGGCCAAAACATTCCTGACCGCACCGCAATTCGCGACCCTCTCGGCGATATCCGATACCGTGATCCCGGCGACCGACACACCGGGGGCTGTCGGTGTCGGCGTGCCGCGCCTGATCGACGGCATGCTGCGCCACTGGGCTGCGGCGCCGACCCGCATTCAGCTCGCGGGTGCGATTGCCGAAGTTGACCGGCTGGCGCTCGCTGCCGATCACAAGGGCTTTGCCGCACTTACGCCCGCGCGCCGCAAGCAGTTGCTGCTGCCTTACGATGCCGCCGCGCTGAAGTTGGGGCCGCCGCGCACCGAAAAGCTCACCGGCCTGATGGGTATGATGGCTGGCCCCCCGGTGATGAACCCAGCCTGGGTCACGCTCAAGGAACTGATCCTCGCGCTCTATTACAGCAGCGAAGTCGCGCTGACCCGGGAGCTGGTTTACGAACATGTGCCCGGAAAGTGGGTGCCCTCGCTCAAGATCACCCCCGGCATGCGACCCTTCGCCAACGTCGGCCCTTTCTGATCCGGAGACAGACACATGTTTGATGCAATCGTAATCGGGTCGGGGATGAGCGGCGGGATCGCCGCCAAGGAATTGTGCGAAGCCGGGCTCAAGGTGCTCGTGCTGGAGCGGGGTAATGATGTTGATCCGGCGACTGACTACACGGATATGGTCATGCCGTGGGAGTTCCCCGACAACATGCGCGTGCCCGAGGATGAGGTGACGCGCGATTATGCGGTGCAGAGCCAGTGCTATGCCTTCAGCGCCGCGACCAAGCACTATTGGGTCAAGGACAGCGATCACCCCTACACCACCCCTGAGGGGCAGGACTTCACCTGGATCCGTGGTTATCACACCGGCGGACGCTCGATCATGTGGGGGCGGCAGAGCTATCGTCTTTCCGATCTCGATTTCGAGGCCAACGCCAAGGATGGCTTTGGGACCGATTGGCCGATCCGCTATGCCGACATTGCCCCGTGGTATGACAAGATGGAAAAGTTCGTCGGCGTGGCCGGTGACCGCGACGGTTTGGCGCAGCTTCCCGATGGCGAGAATTTCCTGCCGGGCTTTGAAATGAACGACGCCGAAAAGCAGTTCAAGGCGTCGGTCGAGGACAAGTGGAATTCACGCAAGGTCATCATCGGGCGCACCGCCAACCTTTCGGTGGCAAAACCGTGGCACGAAGAACTGGGGCGCACGTCGTGCCAGAACCGCTCGATCTGCGAACGCGGATGCAGCTTTGGCGCCATGCATTCCAGCCTGACCAACTCGCTGCCAGCGGCGCGGCGGACGGACAACCTGACGCTGGTAACCGATGCGATCGTCCATTCGATCATCACCGATCCCAAGACCGGCAAGGCCACTGGGGTGCGCGTGATCGACCGCAAGACCAAGGTCGGGCGGACTTACGAGGCGCGGCTGGTGTTCCTCAATGCCTCCGCCATCAACTCGGCCTACATCCTGTTGAACTCGGCAAGCGAGAGCAATCCGCACGGGCTGGCGAATGGTTCGGATCAGGTTGGCCGCAACCTGATGGATCACATGTATGCCCTGACCACCGCCGGCATATTCCCGGGGCCAAAGGACAGTTATTACAAGGGACGGCGGCCGACCGGGATCTATATCCCGCGCTATCGCAACTACCACGAGGACGGCGACGGCTATGTCCGCGGCTATGGCTTTCAGGGCGGCGTGTCGCGCATGGGCAGCACCCCGCGTCCCGGTGCGCCGGGGCTGGGCGTGGAACTGAAGGAGAGCGCGCACAAGATCGGGCCGTGGATGGCCTTTATTTCGGGATTTGGCGAGATGCTGCCCAACCCCGAAAACCGGGTGACCTTGGGCATGGCGAAAGACCAGTGGGGCATGGCGGTTCCGCATATTGCCTGCTCGCAAGGGCCGAATGAGGCGAAGATGACCAAGCAGATCCTTGCCGATGGCCGGGCGATGCTGGAAGCGGCAGGCGCGTTCGTGGTCAATCAGTCGACCGAGCCCGGACCTCCCGGACTTGGCATTCACGAGATGGGCACCGTGCGCATGGGACGCGACCCGAAGACGTCGGTGCTCAATGGCTGGAATCAGGCGCATGAGGTGCCGAACCTGTTCTGCACCGATGGCGGCGCAATGGCCTCGTCCGGCTGCGTCAATCCGTCGCTGACTTACATGGCCCTGACCGCACGCGCGGCGGACCATGCGGTCAAACTGCTCAAGGACGGTCAAATTTGATGTCGTTCAAGCATAACCTGCTGGCACTTGCCGCTTCGCTTGCCATTCCGGCAGGGGCTGTCGCTGCGCCCGTCACCGATTGCGCGGGCCGCAATGCGCCGTTCTCGACCAGTTCACCGCTGGTCGACATCCTGCTCAGCCCGGCGGCGACGGCGGTGGTCGACAAGGCTATGAATGGGCGGCTGTCAAAATTGCCGAAGCAGTTTTTCGGGACGACCGCGCCGACATTCGCTGCGATCCTGACGCTGAAGGACGGGGCTATGATTACCGGGCTATCATCCGATGCTGTCGCCGGGCTTGATCCGCAACTGCGCGCGCTGCCGGTGACCGCTGCCGACAAAATCGCCCGCTGCGCCCGCTATGATAACGAACGCCCGCGCTTCGACCTGCCAAAGGGCAAGCCGAACATGCTGGTCTTCCAGAAGATTAACGGCTTTTACCACACCGATGCCGTGCCGGCGGCTGACACTGCATTTACCGCGATGGCCGCGCGCAAGGGCTGGGGAATTGCCGTCACCGACAAGGGCGGGGCAATCAATCCAGCCACGCTGCGGCAGTTCTCGGTCGTGGTATGGAACAACAACAGCGGCGACGTGCTGACCTTGTCGCAACGCAAGGCGCTCCGCAGCTTTGTCGAGAACGGCGGCGGGTTCATCGCCCTGCACGGCGCGGGCGGCGATTCCGCCTATTTCTGGGACTGGTACATCGACAAGGTGCTCGGCGTCCGGTTCACGGCGCACCCGATGTCGCCGCAGTTCCAGGAAGCGCGCGTGGTGGTCGAGGATGGAAACCACCCGATCGCCAAGGCGCTGCCCAAGGAATGGCGCATGACGGATGAGTGGTATTCGTTTGCCGAAAGCCCGCGTAAAGCCGGTGCGCACGTCATTCTGACGCTGGACGAAGCGACTTACAAGCCGCTGGGAATGGGGAACCGGGACTTGCACATGGGGGATCACCCGATTGCCTGGACGATGTGCCTGGGCAAGGGGCGCTCGTTCTATTCAGCCATCGGCCACCGCGCCGAATCGTATACCCAGCCGCAGAATGTCGCCCTGCTCGAGGCCGCACTGGATTGGGCTGCGGATCGCCATCAGCCATGCGAATCAGGGAGCGGCAAGTAGCTCACCCGCTCTACCGACGCCCTTTTCGCCAGTAGAAATGCTCCCGCCAGACCCGGTTCGGCCAAGCCGGGTTTTGATATGAACGCCTCAAGCGACTCTGGCGAACGCAGCGGGACAAGGTAGCCGTTCAGTATCCGTGCCGTCGCTTCGCGTATCGCCGGGATCAGTCGGCCATCGCTCATCACTCCGCCCCCCAGTAAGATGCGCTGGGGTGAGATGGTGAGCGCCAATGAAGCGCAAAGTTGCCCGATGGCGTCGGCGACGATAGCCCAGTGCGGATGATCGGCCGGCAAGTCTTCGGCAGCCGCACCGCTGCGCGCGGCTATCGCCGGGCCGCTGGCGAGGCCTTCGCAGCAGTCGCCGTGATAAGGGCAAATGCCGCCGAACCCGCCATCGGCTGGATGACGCCGCACCAGCAGATGGCCCGCCTCGGGATGAAGCAGTCCGTGGATCGGTTGGCCGCGCACGACTATGCCCGCTCCGATGCCGGTGCCGATAGTGACGTAAACGACGGTGTCACAGCCTCGGCCCGCGCCCAGCTTCATCTCGGCCAAGGCGGCTGCGTTGACGTCGGTGTCCAGAGCTGCCGGGCAATCTGCTGCGGCAGCCAGCGAACCCACAAGGTCCACTCCGTCCCAACCCGGCTTGGGCGTCGCCAATAGTCGCCCAAAGTCAGGCGCACCGGGATCAAGCCGGACTGGTCCGAAACTGGCGACCCCCAATCCGGCGAACGGCCCCAGCTCGGTTCGGGCGGCGGTAAGGAAGGCCGCGACTTCGCTCATGGTGACTGCGGGATCGCGCGTGTCGATCCGCGTGCGCCGGACTATGCGACCCGGTCCGTTGCCCACTGCGCAGACGAACTTGGTGCCTCCGGCCTCAATAGCGGCGAAAACCGGGGCCTGTCCTTGCTTTTGCATACCATTCAGCAATCGCCGATGCGGCGGCCCTCGGCGGCGAAGTCGAAGGGCAGTCCGGCGACGATGCCCTGAGTTTCGATCTGGATGAGCCGACCTGACTCGCGGCGGATGTGGGTCCGGCCATAGCCATGACCGCGACACGTATACTGCACGGTGATGTCTCTGGAAGAATCCTCGATCACCACTTTTTCGCAAAGCTGATCCGGGTGCCGCAACTGGATCAGCGACATCCCGCCCTGCATGCACACCCGCTCGACCCGGTCGCTGTCACCGTCGCTGGCACCGCGCGTGCGCAGTTCCCAGCGGCCCGTATCCAGACGCCCCAGCATTTCAAGCTGCCGCATTTGTCCCTCCGCTGGCGACACGGCCATTGCGCCAAAACCCATGGCGGCAAACCCCGCCACAGCAAGCGCGCAATGCCTGACCCAATCTCGACCGGTAGTCATCGCCCGCGCACTCTGAAAGGGAACCCCGTGTTACCCACGCGCAACATGCATAGCGGAAGAAATCGCCGGGACCAAGTGTGCTTTTTCAGCGACGAAACGCGTCAGAGATCAAGCAAAAACAACTTTGAACAGAACGCGCAATCAACCGAAATCTTGCCGTCTTCGCCGCGCATGTGTTCGCGTTCTTCTTGCGGAAAGCGTGAGAGGACCGACACGTAATGCGCTTCGGTGCAGCGGCAGCCGCGACTTAGCTCTGCGCCCTGTTCGACGCGGATTTCGGCTTCCTCGTGAAATATCCGCCAGACCAGCGATTCCAGTGACAAGCCGGGGTCGACCAGTTCCTCATGGCGGACGGACGCGCCCATCACCGCGACATGTTCCCATTCGGGATGGTCGAGCCGCACATGCAGACGCTCGCGGCCTTCCTCGCCCTCGGCGAGATGCTGCAGGATCACGCCGCCCGCGACGCAGTGACCGCCCGCTGAGCGCGCGCCGACGCGGATCAGCGAGGGCAGTTGTTCTGACTGGGCGAAATAGGATTCGCAGCACTGCGCCAGCGAATCACCCTCCAGCGGCACGATGCCCTGATAACGCTGGCCGCTTTCGCCCACGTCAAAGGTCATCGCCAGATAGCCTTGGCCGAACAGCGCATAGAGCGAAGGATTGGCCCCCAGCCCGGCCAGTCGATCAGCGTCATGGCGGACATAGCCGCGCAGTTCGCCGGCGCGGTAATCGCAGACCAGCAGATCGACGATGCCGCCCTCGGTCTGGGCCTGCATCGTCAACTGGCTGTCGGTGTCCTTGAGCAGCGATCCGATTAGCGCGGCCAGCACCAGCGCCTCGGCCAGCAGATGCTTGATCACCGGCGGGTAGTCGTGCGCGGCGAGTATCACATCGAGTGTCGGGCCGAGCCGCACCATGCGGCCCCGCGCGTTGCGATCGGGTATGGTAAAGCGCAGCACCCGGTCGAAGCCGGTCTCGCCCGGCGGGATGCTTTCCGGCCCGCTCACAACTGGCCGAATGCCCAGCGCAGGACCGACTTTTGCGCGTGCATGCGGTTTTCCGCCTCATCCCACACGCACGAAGCCGG